>JBFGLD010000145.1:0-9165 GCA_041576335.1 Anaerolineae bacterium
GTCTTCCGCCATTGACGACTGCTGGTATCGACCCATTGAATCTGTCCTGTCTCGGCGTCTTGCAAGGCCATAAGACCAACATTGGGCAGCTCTACTTCACGCGGATCGCTCAAAGTAGCCGCGATCACGTCGTGGCGGCGATTACTAACCTGCAAAACAGAACGGTAACTCTCGGGGGGAGCCAGGAAATCTGAAATCAAAAATACTATACTGCGCCGCTTAAGGACACGATTAATCGTATCCAGAGCCAACTTTATATTTGTACCGTGGCCGGTAGGTTCAAAAGCAAGCAAATCTCGAATCAGGCGCAGTACATGGCGACGTCCTTTACGCGGAGAAATAAAGAGCTCAATTTGGTCGGTGAACACAACTAAACCAACTTTGTCGTTGTTGGTTATAGCCGAAAAAGCCAAGACCGCCCCTAATTCGGCCGCAATCTCCCGTTTAAAGCGATGCACAGTCCCAAATTGTCCCGAGCCGCTGGCATCCACCAGGAGCATCACCGTCAGTTCGCGCTCTTCGATATATCGCTTGACAAAGAGCTGTCCCGTACGGGCCGTTACATTCCAATCAATAATTCGCACCTCATCACCTGGCTGATAAGGGCGCACCTCGTCAAATTCCATGCCGCGGCCTTTGAACACGGCGTGGTACTCGCCGGCAAAGCTGTCGTTTACCAAACGGCGAGTCCGAATCTCAATTCGCCGTATTTTTTTTATAAGCTCTGGGGTCAGCATAACATATAAACAAATGGAAAATTACGTTTAACCAACAACAATACATACATCATTCAAAATCCTTTATTGGCTCAAGGTACTTCAACCTGATCCAAAATACTTTGAACAATATCCGCGCTGGTAACTTCTTCGGCTTCAGCCTCGTAGCTAACCACAATGCGATGACGAAGAACATCAGGAGCAATCTGTTTTATATCCTCCGGGGTCACAAAACCGCGGCCCTTGACAAAGGCGTGAGCCCGGGATGCCATAACCATGTAAATACTGGCTCGCGGTGAAGCACCAAAATCAATCAAGGGTTCCAAATTGGGTAAACCGTTTTCCGTAGGACGGCGCGTGGCAAAGATAAGATCGAGTACATACTCTTTTATTTTTTCGTCAACATATATTTGACGCACGACTTGGCGTGCGTACAGCAAATCGGCCGGCGAGATGACCGGACGCACTTCGGGTAAGGCTTCACCGGTCATCCGTTCGATAATCACCCGTTCTTCAGCCCGGGAAGGATAATCAACCACAACTTTCAACATAAAGCGATCCACTTGCGCCTCGGGTAAGGGATAGGTTCCTTCTTGTTCAATCGGGTTCTGTGTCGCCAAAACCAAAAAAGGATCTTCCAGGCCATAGGTTGCATCACCGATGGTTACTTGACGTTCTTGCATCGCTTCCAGCAAAGCACTCTGCACTTTGGCCGGAGCGCGGTTAATCTCGTCGGCCAAAATAAAGTTGGCAAAGATGGGGCCGTGATGGGCCGTAAACTCGTTCGTGCGCGGATTGTAAATTTCAGTCCCAATCAGGTCGGCCGGGAGCAAATCGGGCGTAAATTGGATTCGTTGAAATTGAGCCCGCACTGCCTGGGCCAATGTTTTAACCGCCAACGTTTTGGCCAAGCCAGGGACTCCCTCCAGTAAAACGTGACCATCGGCAAGCAGGCCAATCAGGAGGCGTTCGACTAATTTTTCCTGACCGACCATGACCTGGTTAACCTCGGTTAGCAGGTCCTGCAAAAACATGGCCTCCCGTTCTACCGCTTCATTCAGTTCGCGTATCGTTGTCATTTCCATGCGATTTATTAAAGTTCTCCGAGTGGATTGATATGTTTTACCGTAAATGTGTAAAACGTGAACGTGAGGCGCGATGGAAAAACGTTACACTTCACGCCTCACGTTTGTATTTTTATGGCGATACCAATGGCTAACAAATTTGTAATTATACCCGATTAATCAGTGCATCCCTAATTTTAATCAAAGCAAAAGATTTTTCAAGCCCCCTGCCCGTTTCTAATTAAACTCTCATTTTTGAGGTTAGTCAAAAATATGCGGATTGCAGATCAAGAATGTGTGAGGTACAATTATCGTGATTTTGCTGTGAGCAGGTGAATTTTTTGAGCCGTAGACAAGCAGTTCATAAAAAAAGGCCCGCGGCATTTCCGACTATTTTGGGCGTAGCGGCCATTATTTTTGGTTTGGATCAGGTTAGCAAGTTTCTCATTCTAAAGCACATTCCGCTTGGTAGCTCGTGGGACTACTTACCGGGATTAGCCCGAATTTTTAAGCTTACTTTTATAACAAATACCGGGGCTGCATTTGGAATGTTCCCCCAAATGGGAATGGCCTTGATGGGGATAGCTGCCGTTGTGGTCGTTGCGATCACCTTATTTTATCATCATCTGCCGATAGATAATATCTTGGTGCGGATCAGCTTAGGTTTGCAGCTGGGTGGGGCCATGGGCAACCTTTTAGATCGCATAATCCACGGTTACGTCGTTGACTTTATCGATATCGGCTTTTGGCCCATCTTCAACATTGCCGACGTTTCGATTGTGTTTGGTGTTTCCATCCTGGCCTACATCCTCTGGAATGAAGACAATGACCTTTCAAACGAAAACCCCGCCGATGAACGTCGCTCGACATCTCTAAAGAAAGGCGCGACTGAGCCGTAACCTGCGATGCCGCAAGAAAAAATTATTCAGGTTTTGGTTGAGCAAGATGCCCCCCGCCTGGACCAATACTTGGCCGGCGCTATCCCTAATTTATCTCGCTCTCAAATACAGAAACTCATTCGCCAGGGCAAAGTAGCCTTGTCCGAACCACGCAGTGGCGAGCTTGTCCGAGCAACTCGCCCGGGCAGCAGCGTGCATACCGGCGCTGTTATTATTTTACGCATGCCGCTCCCCAAACCCACTAAACTCGAGCCCGAAGAGCTACCGATTGACGTCCTCTTTGAGGATGATTATTTGGTTGTGGTTAACAAACCGGCGGGTATGGTGGTCCACCCGGGGCACGGTCACGCTCGAGGCACGCTGGTAAACGCACTGCTGGCCCGCTATCCCGATTTAGCCGGCTTGACCCAGACGGACAAAGCTGCATCTGATCGGCCCGGGATTGTACACCGGCTTGATCGTGACACGTCCGGTTTGCTGGTTGTGGCGCGAACACCTGCGGCTTTGAAACATCTGCGCCGGCAGTTTAAGGCCCGGACCGTGGAAAAAACTTATCTAGCCCTGGTTATTGGCCGGCTCGCGGCTCCCGAGGGTGTGATCGACGTTCCTTTGGGACGGGACCCGCGTCATCGTCAAAAATTTACTGCCCGGGCTAACGGTAAACCAGCCCGAACCCACTATCGCCTCCTCGAACGGCTTGACCCCTACAGTCTGTTAGAAATTGGCCTGGAAACCGGGCGTACCCACCAGATTCGGGTCCACCTGGCCTGGCTAAAATGTCCCGTGGTGGGGGATACGGTTTATGGTCCCAAAAAAAACAGACTCGGGCTTAAGCGCCAATTTTTGCACGCCTGGCGGCTCCGGTTTCAGCACCCTGGCAGCGGTGAATTGCTGCAACTTGAAGCGCCGTTGGACAAAGAATTGAAAACGGTGCTCAATCAGTTGAACAGAGGATAGCCTGGCAGTAATTTATTAAAGCCACAAATACCTATTCACAATTTATTAACCTTTCTCAAGTACCATTATGTAGCCAGCCTCATACCATATTTAGAAAGGATGCCGTGCAAATGAGAAGAGGTCTACTATCACTGCTGTTGATGCTTGTAGTCAGCCTGGCCTTGACCGGTTCAGCCTTGGCCCAAACGCCTGACGATGAACCCATCAGGTTTGAGGATTATGCCCTCGATGTCGTGGATTACACCCTCCCCAACGGGCTGCGCGTAATTTTGGCCGAAGATCACTCTGCCCCCGTTGTCGCCGTGGATATTTGGTATCACGTCGGCGGGGCTAACGATCCCGAAGGTCGTTCCGGCTTTGCCCACATGTTTGAGCACATGATGTTTGAAGGCTCAGATAATATCGGTAACGACGAATATTTCGCCTTGCTCGAAGCCATCGGTGCCCGCAACAATGCCTATACGGCTATCGACAAAACGGCCTACTGGGAAGTCGCCCCCGCCAACGAACTACCTCGCGTGCTCTGGATGGAAAGTGACCGGATGGCCTCCTTGGCCGTGACACAACAGGCATTTGAAACGCAGCGTGAGGTCGTGATTGAGGAATTTAATCAGAATGTTGCCAACCGGCCCTATGGGGCGTCCAATCGCCGTCTCTTTAACCTGCCCATGCAGGGCTATTTACCTTACGAGCGCTCGGTCATCGGCAGTCCGGAGGACTTGCTGCAATCTTCCTTGGAGGAAATACGGGCTTTTCACGCGACTTACTACAAGCCCAACAACGCAACCTTGGTCATTGTAGGCGATATTGACGTCGAGTTGACCAAAATCTTGGTGCAAGCCTACTTCGGCGACATTGCTGCGGGAGAACGCCTGGTGCCCATCACAGAGCGTTTTCCGCTGCCAGACGAATTTCCTGTGTTGCGCACCGACCCCAGCAGCGGCTGCCAAATCGGCTGGGAAGAAACGCTAATCGATCCGCAAGTTGAGCTGCCCCGCTTCGCGGCTTCTTTGGTTGGTCCGCCGCCCGGTACATCTGACTTTTACGCCCTCGATTTACTGGTCGATATCCTGAGCAGCGGTGACAGTAGCCGTTACCAGCAGAACATCGTCCGCGAAGGGTTGGCTGCAACGACGTTCACCGGCCTTGCCGATTATTTGGGGGCCTCAATAATCTATACCATAGGGGTTCCCAATGCCGGGGACACACCCGAAACAGTGCAGAAGCTCATCCGGACCGAGTTTGACAAAGTCATCGCCGACGGCGTCGGCGAGGCTGAACTCAACCGGGTAAAAACACGGATTGAAATTGGTGCGATCACCTCATTCCGCGAGTCCGTGCTAAATACGGCGGAGTGGCTTCAGGACGCCGTTTTGAGTTTTGGTGACCCCAAAGCCATCGCCGACGAATTGGACCAATATGAAGCCGTTACTCTGGATGATATCCAGCGTGTGGCAGAAACTTATCTGTGCGACCGGCCATTGAGTATTTTAATTACTTTGCCGGAGGGTGAGCCGACACTGGCCGACTCACCCGGCCAGCTGGTCGAGCCAATTGAAGTCGAGCCGGTTGATAGGCTCGCCTCAGCCGCAGAGGAGATTGAATTAACCGACGAACTGCTGGTCGACTTACCGGAAGGCATTATTAGCCAAACCGATGTGCCGGCACCCTTACCCGTTACCGAAAGCAATTTTCCACCGTTCGAAACCTTTACCCTGGATAACGGCCTGGAAGTGATTTTTGTTGAGCAGCATGAAGTACCTCAGATCGGTATGCAGCTTTTTGTTGGCGGTTCAAACGCGGCCGCCCCGGCCAATAAGCAGGAAATCGCCGACGTGATGGCAAGCCTGCTGACTAAGGGCACGGCTGTTCGCTCCGCAGCCCAAATAGCCGAGCGAATCGAGTCGGTCGGCGGCTCAGTTAGTTCCGGCGCCAGCCTGGAATGGGTCACGTTGTCGATCGAAGCGCCCAGGACCGAAAGCCGCCTGGCCTTCAATATGCTGGAAGATATGGCCCGCCGTTCTACCTTCCCCCAGAAGGAGTTTGACGTGGTCAAGGATCGAACGCTCACTTTTATGGAGCAGAACGAAGTTGATCCTGACACGTTGGCTAATCGCCAGTTCGGGCGAATTGCCTATGGCAGCCATCCTTACGGCTTTTACAGTTCCAAGGAAACGGTCCAAAATATTACCCGCGAGGATGTGGTCGACTTCCACCAAACTTTCTTCAAACCCAACAATGCTTTACTCGTCATCGTCGGCGACCTGAGCTTTGAAGACGCCAAAGCTCAGACAGAGCGAGCCTTTGACGGTTGGGAACCCGGCACCGTGCCCGACTTCCTTAATTATCCTGAGGCTCAGTTGGATGACACCTCGGTCATCTATCTCGTGGATCGACCCGACTCGGAACAAGCCACCATTCAGATCGGTAACCGGGGCATTAACGCCCGCAATCCGGATCGCTATGCCCTGGCCGTTGCGAATGCAGTGCTGGGCAGCGGCGCGTCGTCTCGATTGTTTAACAATCTACGTGAGGACAAAGGCTATACCTACGGCGTGTACAGCCGCTTCGGCCAGCCGAATGACGTGAGCACCTTCCGGGTGCTGACAGACGTTGATCAGGATCACGCCGGTGACGCCATTCGTGAGATTCTCAAAGAGTTGGAAACTATTCGCACCAAAGAAATTTCTGACGTGGAGCTGCGAGACGCCAAGGGCCTGCTTATCGGCGGTTTTGCCCTATCAATCGAGGAGCCGGCCAACTTTGCAGACCGGCTGGCCACCCGCTACTTAACCGGTGTACCTCCCGAAGAGTTGAGCACCTACCTGCAAAGTATCGAACAAGTGACGGCTGAAGAAGTATTAACTACAGCTGCAGACTATATCGACTCTAAACAGCCCATTATCGTGGTCGTCGGGAAAGCCGATATCTTAAAACCGCAGCTGGAGGCAATTCGAGACGTGATCATCGTCGACAAAGATGGGCAGGTAATTGAGGCAGAGAGCTAAGTCTGGCACAGCCAATTAAAAACGTACTTAACAGCTAACAACTGAAGTCCCTTACTGACCGTCTCCTCGCCGGCGCTGTTTAGCGCGGATTAACTGTTGTACCGTACTCTCAGCCTCTTGCGGCGGCTTCTCTAGCCCTTGTTGTGGCTTGCGACTGGGGGATGGCTCCGGTTGTGCTGTTTTTCGCGACTCATTTCCAGCCGATGTCGCTGCCTTAACCGGCGGCGTGCTTACCGCTATTTTAGCCTGCTGCCTCTTTCTCGACTTTAGCAGCCGGCCCGCGCTGGACATCACGGGCTGGGGCGCTGCCGGGCGCGTGGGCAGGCGGTGCTGAACTTTGACCCAAAGCTGGCGCAACTGTTCGCGGCCAAAAATGACCCGCCGCAGGCCCACATCCAAAGGCAGTAGTAAGATGGCCGCTGCCAAAAACCAGGGCCACAGGTTGGTCGTCCCCTGGACAGGCGGCAGCGTGTGGGCCAAGGCTTGCGCCGGAGCATCCAGGGCCAGGACCCGACCGTCGCCGATAGCTGCCAGATCAGGCAAAAGCGACTCATCAACCGCCGTAGTCTGGTACTCGGGTGAATACGCCATGACAAAGCCACGCGCCTGAGCTGCGACCAGCGTATCGCCCTTCCGCCCGGCCACGTGCAGCAGATAAGTGCCCGTTTTGTCGGGACGAAAGCTGCCTTCATAAAGACCCGGGGCTGATTGGCGCAGGGAGACGGCCTGCTGCTTGAGTTCGGGGTCAACAATAGTGACCATAACATTCAAATCATTAAGATATCCACCGTCAGCGGCTAAGACCTCGGCGCTGACGACAGCCTGATCCCCTTCCATGCGCACCACCGTCTCCAAGGCACCGCTACTACTTTCCACTATGGTCCAGCGCACCACTTGAGCCCAAAAGCGCGGAAAATCGGGCCAGTTAACCCAATCGACAGCCCACTGCCCTTTGGCGTCAGAGGTCCAAACTACGGCACGGCCCAAACCATATTGCCATTGAGCTAAAAGTGGATCCTGCTCCGAGCCGCCTTGCAGCACCAGCCGGGCAGTCAATTTCGGCGACGTGGCAACGTAGCCACGCAGGGCCGGTAGTTTGGTTAAGCCTTCCAGGATAGGGCTGGAACTCACAACCTGAGGCGTAAAATCCTCTTCAACAATGTAGGAACGGCTGGCCAGACTTGTTTCCTGGGCAAAGATTTGGGGAATAACTGAGGGGTCGTCGGCAAAGTGGAAACGTCCGCCTCCGAGACGCGCTACATCTTCCAGATAGGGGGCATATCCCTGGCCGACCGCTACCACGGACAGGGAGACCCCTTGCTCGGCCAGCGACTGGGTCAACTCCGGGATGCCAGACGGATCGCTGCCGCCATCGGTGAGCAGCACGATGTGACGCACCTGGCTGGTCTCCGTGGCAATGGCTTTGGCTGCCAGCTGCAGCCCGGCCAATATATCGGTGCCGCCTCCGGCGCGAATTGTGCCGACCGCCCGTTGAATGCGCTGAACCTCGACCGCGGAAACCGGCTCGATGACCCAGCGGGCAGCGTTATCAAAGGCAATTACGCCGATCCGGTCCCACGGGACCAGCAAATCCAGCGAACGATAAATTGCCTCCTTGGCCAGTTCTACCTTGCGGGGGATGCCCCAACCCCACTGGTCCGTCCCACTGGTCGACATACTGCCCGACTTATCGATGACCATCAGCAGGGTCATTCCTGGCAAACGCTCTTTATCTTGGATGGTCATCTCTACCGGCAGCGTTTCTTCCAGCGGGGTTTGGAAATAACCCCCCGGCCCGAAGCTCTCATCGCCGCCGACGACAACCAATCCCCGCCCCAAATCGCGCACGTAAGTTTGCAGTAAAGCCAACCGCCTTGGCGCCAGCTTGGCGGCCGGAACGTTGACCAACACCATGGCTTTAAATTCGCTCAAACGGCCCAGGTCTGATGGCATTTGGGCCGGCCTCAGCTCCGTTACAGCCAAACCTGCCCCGCGCAGCGCCTCGGCCAGCGGCTTGCCCTCCGCGGCTCTGGGCGCAACAAGCAGAACAGACAGAGGACCTTGAACTTCGCTGAACGTATCCAGCGCATTGTTCTGGGCAAAGGTGTCCAGCGGCGGATCAATCCGGGCCTGAAAACTGGTAAATCCTTGCTCCGCAGCCGCGAGCGGTAATACAAACGTATTTTCCCCGGGCTGCAGGGATAGCGTCTGCTGGGCGACCAGCTGCCCTTCGCTGTACAGCTGCAGCGGCGCGTCGACCGCGACGGTGCTGTGCATTCTGATCGTCAGATCGAAATTTTCTCCTTGATGAAGCGTTGCCGGCGCATCCAGCGCCTCGAGGCGCACTTCCGCTCCGGTTGGCTTTGGCAGCGGCACAACGGATACTTCAACGCCGTTGGCTTTGGCAAGCTGCACGGCCTGCCGGGCATCGCCCACGTTGGCGGCGCCATCACTCAATATGATCAGCCGCCGCGCTGCGTCGTCCGGAAATAGGGTTAAGCCCAGGCGAACGGCACCGGCA
>JBFGLD010000146.1:0-9139 GCA_041576335.1 Anaerolineae bacterium
AAGATCGTCAAAGCAATTAATGTGCGCGACCAACGCGTGGTCGTCGGCGCAGGTACAGGTCCGGTTGGCCTGCGGGCAGCCGGAATGTTGGCAAGTGAAGGCGCCAAGGTGACCCTGACTTCTCGTAAATTGGATCGCGCCCAGGCCGCCGCCGAAGCAGTCAGCCAGCGCTTTGGCGTAAAAGTAGAAGGCGCTATGCTGGCCGACGACGCCTCGGCACGCCGGGTGTTGGACGGCGCAGTGGCCGTGTTCACCTGCGGTGCGGCCGGGGCGCAGGTGGTCAGTAAAGCTGTCTGGACTGCAGCCCCGTCGCTTAAACTCATTGCCGACATCAACGCGGTACCACCGCTGGGGATTGAAGGTATTGAAATGAATGATAACGGCAATGAGCGTGAGGAGCGCATTTCCTTTGGTGCGCTCGGTATCGGCGGGCGAAAAATGAAGGTACACCGCACCTGTATCGCCAAACTCTTCGAAACCAACGACGTGGTGATGGACGCGGAGCTGGTTTATCAAGTAGCTAAGGAATTGGTTTAAATTGAGAGGGGCTGCCGGCTTGCGCTTCTTGCGAAATCGCCTATGCTAAAGAGATTGCTCCCGGCCGACCGGTTTGGCTAACCTTAATCCGGATCAGCCCATGTTTAGCAGCCAGACCGAACCTATCTTGTTGGTCGGGCTGACTATGCGGATGCTGGCCGAAATCGCCGTACGCGCGCACTACCCGGTGCTGGCGATAGACTATTTTGGGGATGCCGATCTGCAGGCCCTGTGTCCCAGCCGGTCACTGGCCCGTGATTATGACCTGGCCTATAGCCCGGCCGCCCTGGTTAAAGCGGCGGCCGATCTGGCTGTCCCGGCTGTGGTCTATGGCGCCAGCCTGGAGAACCATCCGCAAGAAGTGGCTCGCTTGGCGCGGGGGCGCCAACTGCTGGGCAACACGCCGGAGGCGCTTAAGCAAGTTCGAAATCCGAACCGTTTGGCAGCCGCGCTGAAGGCCGGCGGTTTTGCATTTCCACAAACGTGTAAGCCTGGAAAGCGAGGCCGTTTGGAAACAACCCGGCGCTGGCTGTGGAAACCCCTTCGCAGCGGCGGCGGGCACGGTATTCGCCCCTGGCGAGGCGGTGTGCTGCCGGCGGATGGTGTATTACAAGAGCAATTGACGGGCATGGTCGGCTCGGCAGCGTTTGTAGCCAATGGGCGGCAGGCGGTCTTATTAGGTCTGACCGAGCAGTTGGTGGGACGGCGAGCCTTTGGCGCTGCCGGGTTCCAGTATTGTGGTAATCTGGTGCCGCCATCGCTCCCGCCAGGCGAACTGGGCCAGCTTCTCCGGCAGGCACAGGCGCTTGTAACGCATCTTACCGAAGCTTTTGGGCTGCGCGGGCTCAACGGGCTGGATTTCGTCTGGCATGAAGGACGTGCCTGGACATTGGAGGTTAATCCACGACCTTCGGCCTCGCTTGAGTTGATTGATCTGGTTTACGAGCTGAGGGTGTTTGACGCCCACGTGCGTTCGTTCTCCGGCCACCTGCCGGCTTTCGAATTGGAGTTGGCCATGGCTGAGGGGCCAGCGGCCGGAAAGGCGATACTATTTGCATCGCAGGATGTCATTGTCGGCGATACCGGCGATTGGGCCAGGCAGCAGATCCGGGATATTCCACACCCCGGTGCGCAAATCAAACATCGGCAGCCGATTTGTACCCTCATCACCACCGCGACCACACCTGCCGGCTGCCTCCGAAAGCTGCGGGCCCGGGCAGCCCAACTTAAGGCCAGGCTTGAGCCGGTTCCCTCGTAATTTGACGTTCTGAATGCCCCGTTGTAGAATTGAAGCCCGTCGACCAATAAGGCATGCCGCAGAATTTTGAATGGAGGTACTCTATGGCAGAGACAATGACCCTGATTGCCGGACGATCGAGCAAGCAGGGCACCAGTTTAAATGTTGGCAAGCACAGCGCCGAGTATCGCGACATCACGACCACGTTGGAGATGAACGCCGACGATATGGCTCGCCTGGGGCTCAGCGATGGCGATAGCGTGCGCCTGCGCACGCCGACAGGCGAGGCTGTTGTGCGCTGCAAAGGACGCAAAGTCAAAGACCTACCAGCGGGTGTGCTGTTTTTGCCTTACGGCCCTTCGTCGAGTCAACTAATGGGCAGTGATACCGCCGCGACCGGGATGCCAATCTCAAAAAATTTTGAGGTGGAAGTTGAGCCGCTAGCCTGACGACAGGAAGTTTAAATTAATTGATAAGTCAAAACAAAATCTATCACTAACTTTGGAGGAAAACATCGATGAGTTGGTTGGCCGTAGGTGATTGGGCGGAAGAAATGAGCCAAAAGTTGGAGCAGCAGCGACGCGACCGGCTAAAATTAGCCGCCAAACATTTTGGGTTTGATATACTGGATATTTTGGGCGACGATGAACTTGAACAAGCCTTGTTAGCCCGCTACGAGAAAACCGGCTTACCCTGGCCTGTATTGGCCGACGATGATGAAGACGAATCATGACGGTGCTGATCATCATAACCAAGGTTCTCAGAATGTGATACTTTGGCCTTTTGAAAAACGCACGGCGCACTACAAAGGTGTCGCGTAGCGCGTAAACCCGGAGCGCCTCATTGTAAAAGAGCTGTAACAATATAAGGAGATGATATGACCGAAAACATCCGTATTGTCGAAAACGCCACTTGTACCTTTTGCGGCTGCGTCTGCGATGACATGACCTTAACCGTCGATCTGGATGAAAAACGTATCACCAAGGCCAAGAATGCCTGTGTACTGGGCAAAGCCTGGTTTGCCGAACATACCATTGAGGATCGCCCTTATGCCCTGGTTGATGGCCGGGAAGCCACTACAGAGAAGGCGGTCGAGGCAGCGGCGCAGATACTGGCCCAGGCCCGCTTCCCCGTCATCTACGGTTTAAGCGATACCACCTGCGAAGCGCAGCGGCAGGCCGTGGCCATCGCCGATCTACTGGGTGCCAATATCGGTACCACGACCGAGGTCTGTCACGGACCGTCGGGCATCGCCTTCCAGGGGGTCGGCGAGAGTACGGCCTCGTTGGGGGAGATCAAAAATCGGGCCGACCTGGTAATTTATTGGGGCGGCAACCCAGCCGAGTCGCATCCGCGTCACTTTACCAAATACGCGGTGACTGCCAAGGGTATGTATATACCTAACGGCAAAAAAGACCGGACAGTCGTGTTGGTCGATGTGCGGCGTACTCCCAGCGCGCCGGTGGCCGATATTTTCATCCAGGTTAAACCCCGCAGCGACTTTGAAGTTTTGTGGGCTTTGCGGGCGCTGGTCAAAGGCCGTCGGGTTGACCCGGCCGTTGAGGAAAAAACGGGCGTGTCTCTGGCCACCCTGCAGGATCTGGTTGAACGCATGAAGAACTGCCGTTACGGGGTGTTGTTCTTTGGGATGGGTTTGACCATGACCCGTGGCCGGCACTTCAATTCAGGCGCATTACTGGCCCTGGCCACGGACCTGAATGAATATACGCACTTTGTGGCTAAGCCGGTACGCGGTCACGGCAACGTCACCGGGGCCGACAACGTTCTCTCCTGGCAAACCGGCTTTCCTTTCGGCATTAACTTTAGCCGCGGCTATCCGCGCTTCAATCCCGGCGAATTTACGGTTGTCGATCTGTTAGTTCGGCATGAAGCAGATGCAGCGCTCATCATCGCCAGCGACCCCGCCTCCAATTTTCCGAAGGCTGCTATCGAGGCCCTCGGCCGCATTCCGGTTATCGTTCTCGATCCCAAGTATTCTCTTACGGCAGAACTGGCGCAGGTGGCCTTTACGACGGCGACATACGGGATCAATACAGCCGGAACCGTTTACCGCATGGACGACGTGCCGATCACTCTCCGCCCCGCTTTTGAGTCACCCTATCCCAGCGACCAAGAAATTCTAACCGCGATCAAGACCCGGCTGCAGGCATTGGTGAAGGACAGAGGGGTACACGTGATGGCCCCTCCACTGGCGGCTTAAACTTAATTCAAGTTGCTATCGGCGAGGTAACAGTCACTTCAAACGGTTAAAGTCAAGTTTTCTCTTGTTTTACAAGAATGAGTGACTGTCACCTTTTAGCCGTGGCAAGTGGCAACTTGGGCAAAACTTAATAAATTAGAAACACTTACAAACAGAGTCCAACTTCTTACGCCTGAGAGAGTTATCGGAAAGTACTTGCCATCGGCTGGTCCAGGCAAACGTTCTACAAAAATTGTAAAACGTGGGACGTGAAGGAATTTCAAGACAGCCCCTTTCCGAGAAAGCTCCTAGCCCGTAAGCCTGGAGCAGGTTTCAGCCACGTTACGGTGGCATTTCAAGTTGTAGGTATTGGAATTTGGACGTCTACTTGGAAAGGAAAGGTGACTTTATGTCATCCATGTTTCGTATCGTCAACGGGCGTGTTTATGACCCTACCAACAACATAGAGGGTGAAGTCCGTGATATCTGCGTCCAAGATGGTAAGATCGTGGAAAATGTATCGCCCAAGGCAAAACGCATCGATGCCGGCGGAATGGTCGTCATGCCCGGTGGGGTCGACATCCACTGCCACATTGCCGGCCCCAAGGTTAACATGGCCCGCAAATTGCAGCCCGAAGATCATCGTTTCGACGTCCATCCCCGCACGCCGTTTACCCGCTCAGGCACGGGCGGCACCGTACCGTCCACCTTTGCCACCGGTTATCGCTATGCCGTCTTGGGCTACACCACCGCCATGGAAGCCGCCGTCACGCCCCTGGGTGCGCGCCACACATTAGAAGAGCTGCACGACACGCCCGTGATCGACAAAGGCTTCTTTGTTCTTATGGGCAATAATGTACTGCTCTACCAACTGCTTCAGGAGGGCCGGCGCGAGGAGTTCCGCAATGCGGTGGCCTGGTGGCTGAATGCTTCCCGGGCCTATACGATCAAGCTGGTTAATGCCGGCGGCGATGAGCCCTGGAAAGGGCGGCGCAACGCCAACGTGACCAGCCTGAACGAGAAAATTGATTCATTTGACCTTACCCCACACCAGGTAACCGAAGCCTTGGTGGACGCTGCGGTGGAATTGGGCCTGCCCCATCCCGCCCATATCCACTGCAATAATCTGGGCGTAGCCGGCAATTTTGACACAACCTTAGAAACAATGCGCGCCATCGAGGGGCGCCGGGCCCATATCACCCATATCCAGTTTCACTCCTATGGCGGCAAATTCGGCAGCGGCAAGCTGACCTCTAAGGGACCTGAGATTGCCGAGTATATCAACGAACATGCTAATATCAGCGCTGACGTGGGTCAGGTTATGTTCGGCCAGGCAACCGGTATGACCGCCGATGCGCCTCTGGGCTGGATGCTCCACCAGGTGAGCGGCAACAAGTGGGTCAACTCCGATACCGAGCACGAAAGCGGCTGCGGCATTGTTCCCTTTGTCTATCGAGATAGGAACTATGTCCACGCTTTGCAGTGGGGCATTGGGCTGGAGCTGTTCTTGCTGTCCAAAGATCCGTGGCGGATGGTGCTGTCCACCGATCACCCCAATGGCGGCTCTTTCATGAGCTATCCGCGGCTGATTCGGCTGCTGATGGATCGCCAGTATCGTAACGAGCAAATTCGCTCGGTCAACCAGCGAGCCATGCGCCAAACTGTTCTGCTAGATGATCTCGAACGCGAATACTCGCTGCAAGAAATTGCAATTATTACCCGCGCCGGTCCGGCCCGGCTGCTTGGTTTGCCAAACAAAGGGCATGTGGGTGTTGGCGCCGATGCGGATATTACCATCTATGTTGAGCACGACGACAAAGAAGAAATGTTCAGCACTCCGCGCTATGTCTTCAAAGATGGCCAATTGATCATCGAGGATGGCGAATTTCGGACCGACCATGAGGGGCGCCTTCTGCACGTCGCGCCCGACTACGATCCGGATATAGAGAAGGTAATTAAGCCCTTCTTCGAAGATTATTACACGATCCAATTTGAAAACTACCCCGTCGGGGAGCAATACCTGCATCAGCACGAAGTCGTGCCGACGATCGGTCCGAAGGAGTAGGGCTATGCAAATCCAAACTACTGAAATTGTCGATACATTTGCCGAAGCTTTCAAAATGTGGGCTTCGCGAGTGATCATCACCGCCGAAACCCCCCAGTGGGCAATGAATGCGGCGCAATCGATGACCGGTTTCGCCACCTCAATCATTGGCTGCAAATGTGAGTCCGGTATCGAAGCCGAGCTATCACCGGCACAGACGCTCGATGGCCGCCCGGGGGTAAGTGTGTTAATGTTCACCGTCAAAGCCGAAGACCAGGCCAAGCGTCTGCTGGAGCGGATTGGTCAGTGCGTGTTGACCTGCCCGACCACAGCCTGCTTCGACGGGTTAAATACGGACCAAAAGGTCGTTGTGGGGGGGCAACTCCGCTTTTTTGGCGACGGCTACCAGATCAGCAAGGTTCTTGACGGACGCCGCTTCTGGCGCATCCCGGTCATGGAGGGTGAGTTTTTGGTCGAGGAGCGGTTCAGTGTCCAACCGGCGATTGGCGGCGGCAATATTTTGATCCTGGGTCGCGACGTACCGGCCACGCTGCGGGCTACCGAGGCTGCGGTCGCGGCGATGCGCACCGTCCGTGGCATTATCTTACCCTTCCCTGGGGGCGTCGTGCGCAGCGGCAGCAAGACCCGCTCCAGGTACAAGAGTCTGTTTGCGTCAACTAACGACGCCTACTGTCCGACGCTGCGTGGTTTTTCCCCTGAAACCCACGTTCCGGCCGAAGCCGGCAGCGTGCTGGAAATCGTCATAGACGGCCTGGATCTGCCGGCCGTCGAGGAGGCGACACGTCGAGGTATCCGGGCGGCGACTGAAACCGGTGATGCCTTGCAAGTATCAGCCGGAAACTACGGCGGTACGCTGGGCCAATATCAGATCAAATTGCACGATGTGCTAACTAATTAATGGCAAGTTAGAGGATACTGATGAGCATCACGTTAACGTTTCATACGGTAACAACTATACCACTGGAAGCCGAGGCCATCACACCGGACCGGCTGGCCGGTTTGAGCGAGGCTGAGGTAGCGGGGCTGCCGGTTCAATACGGCAACGAAAAAGCCTCGTTGGGCGACTTTTTTCGGGTGACCGGAACCGGCAACGGCGATGTACGCCTGGAGGGCGACTTGGCCCGAGTCAAATTGATTGGCGCCGGCATGACTACCGGCCGGATTGTCGTTGACGGCAGCGTAGGCATGCACGTGGGCGCCGGCATGCGCGGCGGTGAGATCGTGGTCGAAGGCAATGCGGGTGACTGGGCCGGGGCGGAGATGTTGGGCGGCCGGTTGCAGATTAAAGGCAACGCCGGTCATATGGTCGGCAGTGGCTACCGGGGCAGCACACTGGGCATGCAGGGTGGCGAAATTATCGTCCACGGGCAGGCCGGTAACGAGATTGGGGGTGCTATGCGCCGCGGGTTGATCGCCATCGGCGATGACTGCGGTGACTTCACCGGGGTCAATATGCTGGCCGGAACGATCATTGTGTTAGGCCGCCTCGGCTGGCGCCCCGGTGCCGGAATGAAGCGAGGCTCGATTATCTCGATGCACGACGCCCCGCTGCTGCCAACCTTTACCTACGCCTGCACCTATCACGCCACGTTTCTACGCCTCTACCTGCTTCATCTGCGTTCGCTGGGTCTACCGGTTGAGGAAACACACCTAAACGGGCGTTACCGCCGCTGGAGTGGTGATTCGGTTGAGTTGAATCGAGGCGAGATATTGCTGTTAGAGTCGATAAATAATTAACATGGTTAATGGAAGGATCGAGCAATGACGCTTTCAATCAATGACCAAGCAGCAGCCTTGGCTGAGCAGCTGGCTGCCGGCGCCGAGGCGCTGGGGGTGACTGTGCAGGTCCTGCCGAATGGGACCCGCCTGATCGACTGCGGCATCGACGTGCCGGGCGGTTTGGAGGCCGGGCGCTTGTTTGCCGAGGTCTGCATGGGCGGTCTGGGCCGGCTAAGCTTTACCTCTCTAACATTAGAGCGTTGGTGGCTGCCGGCCCTAACAGTATATACCGACCAGCCCAAGTTGGCATGCATGGCAGCCCAATACGCCGGCTGGCAGGTGAGCAAGGATGATTACTTCGCTATGGGCAGCGGTCCGGCACGAGCGCTGATTCGAGCCGAAGAAAAGCTTTACGAGGAATTGGGCTACAGCGACCCGGCCCGCGTAGCGGTGTTGTGCATGGAAGGCAGCGCCCTTCCTTCAACCGCGATTGCCGATTATATTGCCGAACGAGCCGGGGTATCGGCCGATGCTCTGACCTTGCTCATTGCCCCCACCGCGAGCACGGTGGGCGGAGTCCAGGTCGCAGCGCGAGTGGTCGAGACAGGTCTACACAAACTGCACGAACTGGGATTTGAGCTGAGCCACATACTGAGCGGTATCGGCACTTGCCCGTTGCCGCCAATAGCGAAGAGTGATATTCGGGCTATCGGGCGCACGAACGACGCTATCCTTTACGGCGGTCAAGTCCACTACACCGTCAAGGCCGACGACGACGAGTTGGAAAAATTAGTCCCTCGCGTTCCTGCGTCAACCTCATCCGACTATGGTGCGCCTTTTTATGATACCTTCAAGGGGTACAACTTCGACTTCTACAAGATTGACCCGCTGCTATTCAGCCCGGCCGAGATTTTTATGACTAACACCGTCAGCGGACGCACGTTCCACGCCGGGCAGGTCAACGTCGACGTCTTGAAGAAGTCCTTCCTTGAGTAAGAAGGCCCTGAACGTCGCAATTTTGGGTGCCAGCCCGGGTTGGCACGCCGAACAATTGCAGCGGGCTCTGGCGGCCCACGGACATCACTGCTCACTGCTGCCGGTCACCAGTATGCTGGCCCAAGTTGGCGCCCAGCCGGTTCTTAGCAGCCTGTCAGTCGATCTCGATCGGTTTGACGTGGTGCTGGTGCGTTTCATTCCCCGCGGCTCGTTAGAGCAAATCGTTTTCCGTATGGATGCCCTGCACCTGCTGGAAGCGCGCGGGGTCTGGGTCATCAACCGGCCAAAAGCTATCGAACGTACTGTCGATAAACTTTACACATCGGGATTGCTCGATCAGGCCGGCCTACCCACCCCGCGTACAGTCGTTTGCGAGGGTAGTGCA
>JBFGLD010000147.1:0-9100 GCA_041576335.1 Anaerolineae bacterium
ATAAGCACAAGGTAGGCCTGGAGTCCCCAATAGGAATCAGGGTGCAAGCCGAACGGTGAAATATGTCACGAAGCCTCAGCCCTGTAGGAGTCTAATTTTCCAGGGCCAATACCTTGCCCGGATTCAAGATTCCTTTCGGGTCAAGTAAGGCCTTAATTTGGCGCATCAGGTCCAGAGCTTTGCCATGCTCTCTGGCCATATACTTTTGTTTTCCCAAGCCCACCCCATGTTCTCCGGTAGACGTTCCACCCAACGCTAACGCTTGTTCGACCAGGTAGTCATTAACCTTAAGGGCATTGGCTCGGGCAGCCTCGTTATGGGGGGCAAAGAAGATAGCCGTATGCAGGTTGCCATCACCGGCATGGCCGATAAAATTTCCGTTGAAGTCAAATTCAGCCATTTTGTCGGCGGCGGCGGCCACAAGCGCCGGGTATCGAGATATGGGTACGGCTACATCGGTCAACAGGTAAGTTTGTCCGGCATAGTGACGAACCAGGGTTTCAAACAAATGATGTCGCGCACGCCACAGCCGGTTCCGAGCTTCGCGGCCCACGCCGGATTGGAAATGTTGGCAGCCGGTTTCCTGACAAATCATCTCTACCAGTTCTAGTTCCTCGCGCAAAGTCGCTTCACTGGCTCCGTTAAATTCCATAAAGAGGTTGGGCGCGGTGACCAAATCAAAATCCTCATAGGTATTGAGTATCTCGATGGCCGTCGCATCGAGCATTTCCAGAGCAGCCGGCCCCAATCCTGAGCCAATAATCCCAAACACAGCTCGAGCTGCGGCCTTGACCGTCGGGAAAGCCGCGGTCACCGCGCTAAAATGTTCCGGCAGCGGAGCCAATTTCAGGGTTGCTTCGGTCACGATGCCCAGCGTCCCCTCCGACCCGATAAACAGGTGGGTTAAGTCATAACCGGAGGACTGTTTGACCGACCGGGAGCCGCTGCGGATGACCTCTCCACTGGCCAGAACAACCTCCATGGCCAGGACGTTATCACGCGTTGCCCCATATTTGACCGTGCGGATCCCGGCGGCATTATTGGCAATCATGCCGCCGATGCTGGCGTTCGCGCCGGGGTCGGGCGCAAAGAAAAGTCCATGCCGCGCTAAAACCTGGTTCATATCTTTATACAGCAGGCCCGGTTGAACCGTCACTTGAAAATCCTCCGCGTGAATGTCCAAAATCCGGTTCATCTGCTGAAAATCCAAAATAATGCCGCCACGCACCGGAATAGGATTACCCTCAATGCTGGTGCCGGCCCCCCAAGCTGTTACCGGTATCTCGGCCTCATTGGCAAAACGCAAAACGGCACTCACCTCCGCTGTTGTTTGCGGCCAAACTACGATATCCGGCAGATGCGGCTGATGAGAAGATTGATCCCGAGCGTGTTGGGTTCGAACCGCCTCTGCCGTGGAGACGCGCTCCGGCGTAACGATGGTCTCTAAAGCTTCGATAGCTGGATTCATAATGCACCACTCCTGAGGCCGTATCTATCGGGTGCGTCCCAAAAAATTGGGGAAGCACGGGGGGCACGGGGGCTATCCCCCCGAATCCCCCTTGGTTTGTCCCAGCTTCCTAAAATCTGGGACCCACCCCATCTATCCATAACGGTATTAGCCTTCCCAAACAGGAAGCAAGTCCGGGTCCATCTCTTGAACTGCCTGCAAGGCAGCAATGAGCCGATCGATATCCTCCTCATTATTGTAAAAGCCGGTAGAGATACGTAGAGCCGCGGGTTCGTTAAGGAAACGGAGGATGATCCCTTCTTCGCTTAATTTTAGCACAACCCGGGCCGGGTCGTAACCGTCCAGGTTAAAGACAACCAAACCGGACTGCGGCCGGCCGGGGCTTAAAACAGTGACCCCAGACGTAGCATTCAATTTGCGGTAAGCGTACTCGGCCAGGCTCGCGATTCGATGGTGGATCCATTCCCAACCCACCGTCTCATCTAACCAGACTAAATTGTCGATCATCGCCCTAATCGCCGGTCTGTAAACCGTGGCAACCTCGTAGCGGCGTGCGTCAGGGTGCGGCATATAATTTCCACTCCAATCGTGACCTGCGTTACCATCCATCGAGGCATAGCCTACATACGTGGGAGCGATTACATTCAGGTTATCAGAGCGTATGTACATTGCTCCAATCCCCTCAGGGCCGCACAACCACTTTTGGCCCGGCATCGCGTAAAAATCGACCCCGCTGGCCGGTAAGTTCAACTTCATCGCTCCTACCGCCTGGGCCCCATCAACCAAAACTAACACGTTGTACCGGTGAGCCATGGCCACGATTTCGGCTAAGGGCAAGCAGGATCCCGTATTCCAGGTCACGTGTGAGATGGCCAATAGACGCGTCCGTGGGGTTATGGCTGCTTGCAGTCGATCGATAACTGAGACGTCCGCCGCGGAAAACGCGATGACTTTTACCACAACGCCAAAGCGCTGGCGCAGGACGTAGAGCGGCAGCAGCCCGCCCGGATGTTCGAAATTGGTCGTAACAATTTCATCGCCAGGCCGCCAGTTCAGGCCGTGCGCAATAGTGTTCATTCCGTCCGTAGTATGGTGGGTCAAGGCAATTTGTTCCGGTGCCGCCTTGACTAAGCCGGCAAAGGCCCGGCGCAGGACTGCCTTGGTTTCCTTGAAAGCCAAAAATTCGTTAACGTCGGACCGACCCTCTACCAACTCCCGCTGATTACCCTGCTGCAAAGCCTGGGAGGTAATGGTAGACAGCGGCCCAACGGCACCCGTGTTCAAGTATACTTTTTTTTGCGTGACCGGCATGCTCTCCCGAATCATCACAACTTTTTCCGAATCAGTCATTTAAGCGGAAATAATCCTTTCAAAGTGTCAAATAGTGTTATCAAGCTTCTAATTCTTGCCTCAAGACACCCGCGGCACTCTGGCCAACAATTCACTGACGACTTCGTAATTGATCGTCCCCAAATTTTCGGCCACTTCTTCGGCCGTAATGATTTCGGTACCCTGCTGACCGATCAGCACAACTTCATCGCCCTGACGCACGTTGGGGATGTGCGACACGTCGATGGCACACTGGTCCATACTTACCCGCCCGACGAGCGGCGCCCGCTGCCCCTTAACCAACACCTCACGCCAAGTTTGTGGCGCCCGCCGGAAGCCATCAGCATAGCCCACCGGAATAATAGCGATGGTTTCTTTGCCTTTGGTCCGATAGGTAGCCCCGTACCCGATCGGACTACCGGGCGGCAGGGTCTTAACCTGGCCAACGGTGCTCTTAAAGGTTAAGGCCGGCCGAAATCCCTCGGGTAAGGCCGTTTCCGCCGAAGGCGGCAGACCGTACAAGCCAATCCCCGGGCGGACCAGGTCGAAGCGGGCCTCAGGATAGTTGACCAGGCCGGCTGTGTTAGCCGCGTGGACCAGGGGAGGGCGCAGGCCGGCTTTTTCCAATTGGCGCAATAAATCCTGAAAACGGCTTAGTTGTTCACGGGTTTGGCTCGAATCGAGTTCGTCGGCGGTGGCAAAGTGGGTATACAATCCTTCCACCTTAAGGCCGGGCAACCTAATTTTTTGGAGAAATGGGAGCACCTCCTGAGGTAAAAGCCCTAAGCGTCCCATCCCCGTATCAACCTTAACATGAACGTGAGCAGGATGTTTTAGCTCTCGGGCTGCGCGGCTAAAAGCACGCGCTATTTCATCCGTAAAAATGGTAGCGCTGATATTGTGGGTTACGGCTTTGTGGGCTTGCCAGGCCGGCATATAACTTAACACCAGAATCGGGACATCGATGCCGGCCCGTCGCAAGTTGATGGCTTCTCCTAACGTCGCCACGGCCAACCAACTCGCGCCATTGTTCAACACGGTACGGGCAACCTTGATCAAGCCGTGTCCATAGGCATCCGCCTTGAGGATAGCCATAATTTTGGCGGGGGCAGCCATTTGGACCAGTAAACGTACGTTGTTAGCGATTGCCTCCAGGTCTACTTCAACCCAGGTCGGGCGGGCCGGTTGCGAGGCCCGAACTCGCTGCCAGCCAGCTTCTTGCCGTACCAGATTATGTTGGTCGCGCTCGGGATTGGCCAGCAGCTTCTGAACTACCCGCTCCATCCTTACGCCGGCCCCGCCCTTGACCAGGATCACCGTTTCCGGTGAGAGTAAATCCTGGACGGCGGCCACGGCATCATCGCTGGTAAACGTTACGTGAACGGCGTGTTTACCCAGACCGGAATCCAGGGCCGCCGCTGCGATCTGCTGCGCCGTTTCTCCTTTTGTAACCAGCCGCTGCACTCGGGTGGCGGCATACCGCCCAATTTGACGATGGGCTTCATCTTCGATGTTCCCCAAATCCGGCATATCGCCCAAAATTGCGATCTTGGTTGCGCCGGGTAATTCGGCCAAAGTGTCCAAAGCGGCCATCGTAGCTTCGGGGCTGGCATTAAACGTATCATCGACCAGCAGGGTGCCCTGCCGACCCTCAAGTGGATTCATTCGCCCGGGCACCCGCGGCAGATCTTGCAGCGCCATCAGGGCAGCTTCCGGGGGGATGTCAAAAACCAGCCCCGTTGCTATCCCGGCCAGAACCGGATAAATCTGGTGACAGCCCCACAGCGTAGTTCGTCCCTGGTACTGTTTACCGTTATAGTGCAGGGTGAAGGCCAGGCCGTCACGTTGAACAGTCACCTCAGCAGCGCGGATATCAGCCCCCGGCGTGAGCCCAAAGGTGATGATGCGCGCCTGCGTACGAGGAACCATACCGGCCACCCGCGGATCGTCTGCATTCAGAATAGCCGAGCCTGTGAAAGGTAATGCTTCAATCAAGCGACCCTTTTCGGCGGCGATATTATTTAGCGAACCAAGGTAGGTCAAGTGGGTTTGGTTAATCGTAGTCACCACGCCCACCTGCGGTTGAGTAATACGCGCCAATTCGGCAATTTCACCAAAGCTATCACAGGCCATTTCCAGAACGGCAACCTCGTGTGACGGTTCAAGTTCACCCAATGCTATCGGCAAACCGTAGCGACCGTTATAGCTGCCGTAATTCTTAAAGACGCGAAATCGCTGTTGAAGGATGGCGGCAATCGCTTCTTTAGTGGTGGTTTTTCCGCTTGAACCGGTCACGCCGATAATTTTGGGATTATACTTCCGCAGAATGAATGAGGCATAATCGGTTAAGGCCTGCTGCGTATCAGGCACAGTGATAACCGAAATGTCACAATAGCCGGCCGGCAGCGTCTGGACATCCTCGCACAGCACCCCTGCAGCGCCTCGCTTCAGGGCGTCGCCAATAAAATCATGCCCATCGCCCGTAGCAGTTTTTACCGCCAAAAAAAGCTGTCCGGGCTCAATTTGCCGCGAATCAAAGCCAAAGCTGGAAAACTCAGTTACGTTTCCGGCTTGGTGCAGCGTACCCTCTGTGGCTGTGAGTATATCTCCAAGGTTAATCATGCCGTAACCTTTCTATAAAATTACCTCAAGTAATTACCTAAAAAACCAACCGGCACTTCAGACGGATAAATTTCCAAGGCCGGCCTTGCCAAAAAAAGGGACCGTCACGTTTCAACATTGGCAAGTGGTTCTTCGATTTGGAAAAAATGATGGCAGATTGTACCACAAAATCCGGCGGAATGCCCAATGTCGCTTTATCACAATTGACAATCGCTAAGGCAAATGTTATTAATTGTCATCCCAACATTAGCTATTATCAGGGAGTTGACCGTTGAAAAATTCGATATCGCTCTCACCGATCGCCTATGTCAAAGGCCAGTTTCACACCAATACTCCAGTGGAAACCATACGAGCCCAGTCGGCCCAGATCGTGGTTAAACCCGAATACGTTCAGGGCTTGATGGGCCTGGACCCCGGGCAGGACATTTTGGTCATCTTTTATTTTGACCAGGTCAAGCCGGGGGAGATTGCGCTGCAGCTGCACCCTCGCCACGATCCGGCCAATCCGCTGCGCGGCGTATTTGCGACGCGTACCCAGTTTCGTCCAAATCGCCTTGGCGCCTCGGTAGCTCGTATCGAAAAGGTCGAGGCCAATGTGATGACCGTGACCGGATTGGACGCTCTGGACAATACACCGGTGGTAGACATAAAGCCCCTGGCTCTTTACTTCGATGCTGAAACCTACTGTCAACAATTCGAGGTGAGACCGGTAAATAGTCTCCAAGAGGCTCGCGAGACTATCGACTTAATTGATGCCGAAATTATCCGATTATTGGGTAATCGGGCTGGTGACGTGCATCAAGTGGTTAACTACAAAAACAGTGCTGACGAGATTCGGGCACCGATTCGTTATGCCGAGGTGATGCGTGGCCGGCGCGAATTGGCTGAAGCGGCCGGCCTCAACGCCGATGTCATTGAGGCAATGTATACCCTGCTGGTCGAAAACTTCATAAAGGAGGAATTAGAGATACTCCGCCGTCGGGAAAGGACCTAGTTTGAATCATAATAAGGCCCCGAAAGTCCTATAAATACCCCTTGTTTTTTAACATTCTTATATAGTATAATAAATTACCGTCATTATACATAATCCACGGATGGAGGGATTATGATCAATTCCTCAGCAATTGGGGAGTTTGCTGGTATCTCCCAACGAATTCTCGTTATAGATGATGACCCCGATATTCTCCGCTTGGTCCGGGACAAACTTGATCGTGCAGGATTCGAGGTTTACACTGCGGCTTCCGGTCAGGATGGCTTAGATGTCATTAAACGGCGCGGTCTGCCGCATCTTGCCATCGTCGATCTGATGATGCCAGGTATGGATGGCTTTGAATTCTGTCGCCAAGTGCAACAGTTCAGCGACCTGCCTGTCATTATGCTAACGGCCATAGATGCAGAAGAAACGGTCATTCGGGGCATCGAACACTTTGCCGAAGATTATATGATTAAACCCTTTAGCCCCCGCGAACTGGTGGCGCGCGTGCGGCGGGTGCTGCGCCGCATCGGAGATTTTGCCTACACGCTCGCGCCCTTAACGCAGGTGGACGACCGGCTGGTCGTAGATTTCGCTCACCAGGAGGCCCTTGTGGCGGAGCAAAAGGTATCGTTTACCCCGATCGAAACCAAAGCCCTTTATATTCTGATGCGCAACGCCGGACGAATCGTGACGACCAACTTCCTTCTGCAGCGCTTGTGGCCCTTGGAAGAAGCTTCCGAACAAACTTTGCGGGTTCATATCCACCGGTTACGCCACAAGATAGAAGCAAATCCGGCCAAACCTCAGTATATCGTCACGGAACGCGGAATGGGGTATAGTTTTCCAATAAAGACTTAAGGCTCACTATGTGCTTCAAGGCACTGACCGAATTCGGAGCCGGCGGCAAGTAAGACCACATTTAACGTAAATTCTTGCCACGTCACCGTTCAAACTTGCAGTCGATGAGGCGACTCCTTTCAATCCTATAAAGCCTAAATTAAGCAGCCTTCGTAATGTAAATTGTAACACTTATGTTGTATATATTAATTAATAGGAGAGATAAGCGATGAGTAACAAAAAAACCGACGGAACTTCGGAAGTAGAAGTCTCGCAGGATGTTGATCGCATTCGAGACATCATCTTTGGCGGCCAGATGCGGGAATACGAGCAGAAATTTCAAGTCGTCCAACGGGATTTTGGCCGGCTTCAGCAAGAGTTCGACCGGTTGGCCGAACAAATAAGCGACGAAGGCAGCAGCCAAAACAAGAAATTCCAGGATCTGCGCCGTGAGGTGCGACAAGCCGACGACGACCTGCGAAATGAACTCAGGCAGACGACCGACAAACTCATAGCTGAAAAAGTTGATCGCTTAGCATTGGGCGAGCTGTTTATTGAGTTAGGAACGCAGTTAAAATCGGGGGGCTCGCTGGTTGATTTGCTGCAGGGTCTGAACATTAAAGCCGAGTGATAAGGTCAACGATGTGGCAATTGAGCAATTAAGAGACGAGACTTCCGGACAACTCGCCCCGGTAGAGGAGACGGACAGTATACCGCCGCCAAGCGAATCTGACCCGGCACTCGAAACGCTGCGCGAAATCTTATTCAGCCATTACCGCCAGCGGATCGGCGAGATGGAAGCCGAGTTAGACACCCTGGAAAGACGCATCTACGACAAAAATGCGCTGGTGGCCATGGTAACGCCCATTCTGGGAGATGCCATTCGCCGCAAAATCCGCGATGCGCGCGAGGAGATGATTGAAGCCCTCTCCCCGATCATCGGGCAGATCGTCATGCGGGCCGTATCCGAAGCCATCCGCGATCTGGCCCGGACGATAGACGCCCAGCGACAGACCTTATTGAACCCCCAGGTTATTGGGCGCCGCCTGTGGGCGCGGGCCAGCGGGGTGTCCAGCGCCGAGATGGTCCTGCGCGAGTCGCTGCCGTTCAACGTGACGGAAGTGTTTTTGATCCATCGTGAGAGTGGTTTGTTGTTGTGGCACATTTCTCGTGATCCTGATTTGTCACCCGACTCGGACCTTATTAGCGGCATGCTGACCGCAATCCGCGACTTTGTTAAAGAGTCATTTGGTCGAGGCAAGGACGGCCAGCTTGACGAGATCCAGTACGGCCAGCAAAGCATCCTGATTGAAGCGGCCCAGCATGCCTACCTGGCGGTAGTGGTTGAGGGTATCGAGCCGCCCGGCTTTCGGTCTGAGATACGGCAGCGGCTGTACGAGGTGAGTTATGCCCACGAAGACATACTCGAAGATTATGAGGGTGATGCCAGCCCGCTGGCTCCCGTTGACCAACCACTTCGGTCTTTAATGACCAGCGTTGAACAGCAGGGATTGAGTTCCACTCAAAAACGAGTTTTGGTTGGAATTTTGGGTTTGGCCGGCCTTTGCCTGGCAGCAACCTGCCTGGCAGGGTTCTGGACTTGGCAATATGTCCGGAGCGCGCCACCGCCGCTGGTCGTGATTCAACCAACGGCCAGCCCGACCTTTACGGCCACGCCAACGCCAACGTCGACTTCACTGCCTACCTTTACCCCAATACCGACGACCGCTACCCCGACGCCGACAACCACCCTCACCCCGACGCCCACGCTTACGCCAACGCCGAGCGGGACGCCTACATCGACCTACACGCCCACCCCACCGGTCGTCGGCGGTTCGATGGCCGGTGATGTTTGGCTGCGCATCGCC
>JBFGLD010000148.1:0-9078 GCA_041576335.1 Anaerolineae bacterium
AAAGGCTTCCTTCAAGCTGTGCCGGCTGAGATCAGCCTACTACGGCTAGGTCAACGCTCAACAGTCCGTTCCGAGGACGCCGATCTACTCCAACACCACTTCAACCTCGACGCGGAGCCGGCCCAAATGGAGAATATCGCCATTGTGGAGTGTTACGGGCAGGTACGGTTCTAATCGATTACCGTTTACATACGTGCCGTTAACGCTGCCCATATCTTCGATCGTGATCCGGCCTTCTCGTTTTTGAATACTGGCATGGCGCCGCGAAATATTTTTTCCCGGACCATGCTCCGTTAGATCGACATCGGGAAAAACATCTGAACTTGGATCGACCCGCCCCAAGAATATAATTCTGTCAAGTGATACCTCGATTTCCCGTCTTCGGTTACCTATAGTTAGGCGGACGCCCCACGGCTCGGAAATCTTGGAACCCGGTCTCGTATCCATGATATCGGAAGCCGGACCGACCAGCTTGCTGGCCTCCTCAAAATCCAACGGGTCTGTACCCCGGTGCTCATCTTCCAGCAGGTAATGACCGCACTCACCACAAAATATGGTATTTTTTACCGAGGTAACACCGCAGAATGGACATTTAATCATAATTAATTCGATTGAGCAGCAGCCAAAGGAAATTTTCTCCCACTGCGTAATTATACACTAATATCGGTTATAGCCTGAAATACCTGTTTCAACTCAGGTATATTTCAATGAATTACTGCATTACTTTGGCCAGCAATCCTTCGATTACGCTAAAGCGTAGGTGAACGTGCTTGATACTGCCGGTACTTTGTGAAATAGCCTTGTTAAACGCTGCGTCCTCGTTCATCACGTTCACAAATTCCCGGACAATCTCGCTCTTCCGTTCGATCAATGAGTTCAGACTATATTCTAACAAAGCCACCGACCACGTTTCAAAAAGCGCTTTGTTGATGGGATACCGTCGGCCGTTCACCTCGTACATTTTCCTGAAGGCATCTTCGCCAAAGACGGCCCGTGATTTATTCAACATTTCAAAAAAGCGCTCGCGCAGCACGCCTAACTGAATCTCATCCATCCGGTTAATCGTGCGCATAGCACGGGCAAGAAAGCCATCAAAGTTGTTCGCTTGGTAAGCTGTGTAAGGTGTCAAATGGAAGGCGCAGAAGCGCAGGATGCACTCCCGGTCATCCATATGCTTGGTGGGGATAGAGTTGGTGGTGACGATCTTAAATTTCTGGGCGTCGGCCAGGCTCTTAAGCAGTTCCGTAGCCGGGCCATGAAAGAGGCAGTGCCGTATTTCTTGGCGCGTGAGCACGATGCCGCCCGTGTTAATTCGGTAAAAGATGGTAAACTTGACCTCATCGGGTACGTCCGGCCGAATTATATAAAGGTTCAGGTGAGTCTCTTCGATCTGCTGTTGAAACACGCGGGGAAGTTCCTCAAACGTTCTGCCTTCCAATTCCTTCAAAAACTCTAGGTTCTGCAACCGCAGCTCACTTCGATTGCAAAAACGATCCAACGTGGAAAGTCGCTGCAGGCCGTCGACCACGGCCCACTGGTTAACCGTAACCGCATCCAAATAAAAAGCAGGCAGAGGAATGCTGATTAAGATTGACTCGATTAACCGACTTTGGCGGGTTTTATCCCAGACGAGTCGTCTTTGAAAATCGGGGTGTAAATTAATCTCATCCAGCCTAATTTTTCGCATCACCTGAAAAATTGGAAAAGGCTTATAATCCACCTTAACCTGCGCCGGATCATATGGAATGGTTGAGACTTCGTCGCCCGGCATCTCTTCCTCAATACCGGCCCGTTTTGTAACGGTCGCTAATGCGCTCATTGCTTACTCCTTGTCTGTTACCGCTTGGCCGCTCAGTTAGCCATTACTGAGGATATACTTTCCAAACGCCTCAGCCGTCCAGGGCAGAGCCGGCACAAAGAAATGATCGTAAATAGCCTTGGCATAGAGCCTGATCTCCTCCTGGGCATCAGCAGCCAAGCGCAGGCTTAAGAAGTGCATCAGATTGTGGGCATCGGTTTTAGCTACCCAAGTATAGTAGAGTGAAAAGCCCGGCAAGAAAAGGCGGGCCTGTTCTTTGGCGACGCCGGTAGCCAGGGCCTCTTCATAAAGGGCGTACCCTTTCTCGTAATGTGCCAACAATTCGGTACTCAAATGCTGACTGGCCGCCGGATCGATGGTCCCTTCACTGCCCTGCTTGTTATCACTCGATTGCCTGCGCCACGCTGCCGGCTCGTAGAAATCGTTTTCCTTAAACGGCGTATATCGTCCGCTCTGGGCATTATAGTGCCACATCCTATGTCGGGACCACTGCCACCACACAATTAGCGGCGCTCGCACGCGGAACTTAAATTCAACTTGTTCGAACGGTGAGGTATGACGGTGCCTCAACAAGTAAAACAGCAGCTTTTTATCCTGCTCCGGCCCTTTACTCTCCCCTAAAAAAGAGACACGTGCTGCATTGACAATGGCCAGATCATCACCCATAATATCCTGTAATTCGATCCATCCTTTATCCAGCACCTCGACATGTTTCCCGACAAGATCAACATTTTTTGACACGCAGTATCCTCCCAGAATAAAGAGATTATTTTTGAATATGCATTATACACGTTAAATTAAGAAGTTCGCAAAAGGCAGAATATGAGTAACATTATTGCACTTCGTCGTGAAGATAAGAACTTATGGGAAAGACGCACACCGTTAACCCCAGCCCATATTGAACAGCTATTACAACAGCACGATATTCGGTTGCTGGTCCAAGCGTCTACCGTCCGCGCCTACTCCGATGCCGAATATACAGAGGCTGGCGCAACATTAACAGAAGATCTTAACGCAGCCGAGGTCATCCTGGCCGTTAAAGAGGTTCCGGTTGATCTGCTTCAGCCTCATAAGACGTATCTATTTTTTTCCCATACGATCAAAGGCCAACCGCATAATATGCCACTGCTGCGCCAGCTATTGAATTTAAAATGCCAGTTGATCGATTACGAGCGGATTCTTGATCATCAAGACCGGCGGCTTATTTCATTTGGGGAGTACGCGGGCCAGGCCGGCATGATCGACACCTTGCGGGCCCTGGGGCAGCGCTTAGCTTGGGAAGGCATGGTCACGCCTTTCGCCGATATACGCTCTACTTATGAATACTGCGACTTATCAACTGCGCAACACGCCATGAAATTGACGGGGCAGCGCATTGTGCAGGAAGGTTTACCTCTGGAGCTAACGCCACTGGTGATAGGTATTGCCGGCTACGGCAATGTTTCGCGCGGGGCCCAGGAAATTCTTGACCTGCTCCCCGTCCATCAAATCAGCGCCGCCGAGTTGCTGACGCTGGCTGAGGCAGGTGAGGCCGACCGAAACGTCATTTACAAGGTCGTATTCCGCGAAGAGGACACGGTCGAGCCACGTGTCAAGGGTCACACCTTTGAACTTTCAGATTTCTTTCAACATCCGGAGCGATATCGTTCGCGATTTGAAATGTATCTGCCCTATTTGTCGGCCCTGGTCAACTGTATTTATTGGGACACACCCTATCCACGCCTGCTGACCAAAGCGGCTGCCCGGCGGCTCTATGGCCTGGACGTGCGGCCCAAACTGCGCGTTATTGGCGATATTAGCTGTGATATCGAAGGCGCAATCGAACCTACAGTCAAGGCAACGAGCCCCGACTTGCCAACATTTGTCTGGGATCCGCTGGCCGATACGACCATCGATGGCGTCGCCGGAGAAGGTCCGGTTATTATGGCCGTGGATAATTTACCCTGTGAACTACCAACCGAGTCTTCTACAGCCTTTGGCGAGGCGCTCATGCCTTTTATTCCCGCCTTGGCCGCCTGTGATTTCAGGATAGAATTTGAGCAGTGCAACCTGCCAGCCGAATTAAAGCGGGCGACAATTGTCTATCACGGTGAATTGACGCCGGCATACCGTTACCTGGAGAAGTTTATTACAGCTTGACGTACTGTTCGATAACGGACTATAATCCAGACGTGCCCACCTAAAGTTTGAGGAAACCAGATGACTATACCGGCCGAAAAAGTTGCAGCTTACCGCACGGGTCTACGGCGTAGACTGTCAGGCAAATCGACCAAAGCCGAGCAAGATGCTTTGGATAAGACCCAGACTGAAGCCAGCGAACTAGCTCAGGCTTTAGTAAAAAATACCAAGCCAGCGGGGTTTAGCTTTTTGGATCGGCGCTCTGGCTGGTGAGGAATAGTCAGCCGCTAATTCATAAGTGCTCAATAAAATGCAGACGGAGTCTTCAAATATGAAGCGAGTGTTGGTTTTAGGTGCCGGGCTGGTGACCGGGCCGGTCGTACGTTACCTCCTAGATAAAGGCTACGGTGTTACCGTAGCCAGCCGCACGGTGGCAAAAGCCAAAGCGCTGGTAGACGATCACCCGCACGGCGAAGCCGTGCCCTATGATGTAGAAACCGATGCGGACGGCCTAGGCCTCGAAAGGTTGGTTAGGCAGGCCGACCTCGCCATAAGCTTGCTGCCCTACACCTTTCATGTTTCCGTGGCCAAAGCGTGTATTGCCCAGCGCAAACCGGTCGTTACGACCTCGTATGTCAGCGCCGCCATAAACGAATTGGATGCCGCTGCCCGAGAAGCCGGCATCATCATCCTTAACGAGGTGGGGCTGGATCCCGGCATCGACCATATGTCGGCTATGCAGATTATTGACCGGGTACAGCGGGCCGGAGGCCAAGTGACCGGCTTCGAGTCTTACTGCGGCGGTCTGCCCGCCCCTGAGGCCAATGACAATCCGCTTGGCTACAAATTTTCCTGGAGTCCGCGGGGGGTCCTGATGGCAGCCCGGAACGCCGCTCATTACCTACGAGATGGGCAAGAGGTGACAGTATCGGGCCGAGATCTCTTCAAGCATTATTGGACTCTTGAGGTGGAGGGCTTAGGAAAGTTTGAAGCGTATCCCAACCGGGACGCGTTACCTTACCGTGAAATTTACGGCATCGAGGAGACAGCCACCATGTATCGCGGCACACTGCGTAACCTAAACTGGTGCGATACCCTGGATAACATCGTCAAGCTGGGCCTGTTGGAGCAAACAGCCAAACCGGTGGCCGGACTGACGTATGCCCAATTCATACGCAGCCTGCTGCCCGCCGAAGCTCCCCACAGCGATGATCTTAAGCTGGACATTGCCGCCTTCCTCGGACTTGAGCCGGACAACCAGGTTATTACCAACTTGGAGTGGCTCGGCCTGTTCAGCCAACACCTCATTGACGTACCCCAAGACAAAATATCAGCGCTAGACCTGCTAACCCAGCTAATGCTCAGCCGAATGGCATACCAAGCAGGAGAACGGGACTTGATTATCCTGGAACATCACTTTAAGGCGACTTATCCGGATGGCCAAAAAGAGCGGATAACCTCAACCTTGACCGCGTTTGGAGAACCCGGTGGCGAATCAGCCATGGCCCGAACGGTGAGCCTGCCGGCGGCAATTGCAGTCGATTTGATCCTGCGCGGCAAAATTACCGCTACCGGGGTTCAAATTCCAGTCACTCCAGATATTTACGAACCTATTCTCGCCGGGCTGCAAGACCTGGGTATTGAATGTATTGAGAAGGTGGAGACGATCCGGTAATACGGCGCGATACGGGTCCGGACCGGGCCCTGGGCAGGTTTTCGTCGCTCAAACCAGATTCAAATCTTGGGTTGGTATAATAGAACTGGACTCGACCCGATTGTAACGCTGTGGCCGCCGTTGGCGGCTCTCTATCTTTGCTCTCAATCTTAATCAACCTGCAAGAAAGGCTGGCGTTGATGTATCAATTGTTCAAAAATTACTACAGAATAGTTTGCGTGCTGAGCATCGTACTGCTGGCACTCGTATTCCTGCCGCAATCGACATACGCTCAGTGGCCACCCTTTCGATTTCGCTTGAACCCCGCCTATGCCGACGGTCGGATCACTTATAATGTCGACTTTCGAAGCCTGGTCGACTGGCAGATGACCGACGTAACGATTAAAATTCCCTTGCCCAAGGGCACCCGGTTTGTCGAAGGAAACGCCCAAGCCTCGACCACGGTGACTTTTGACGGGGCTGAGGTAACTTTCTTTACCTACGGTTTAAGTCGAAATCGGATCAGCGTCGCCTCCTTCACCGTCGAAGTCATCGATCCAAAGCAAACCCTATTTGTCACGCACGCCTGGATCTCATGGAAAGGGGCGGTGCCCGGCGATTATCTGACGAATGACTTTACACTCGACACCACCCGCCAACCGCTTAATTGGACTCCGCCGCTTCGCTCTCGCTTGCAGCTTGAGGCCAGCGCGCTGGTGAATGACAACATAATTACCTACAATTTTTATCCCAAAAATACGCGCGGCGGCCGTGCTTCGCGGATGTGGGACCTCAATATTAACGTTCCTATCCCCACGGGGACCGCGCTTATATCTGCTAACGCCCCGCCGCCCTTTGTGGCGGCCAGCAATGAACATGAGGTCAACTTTTCTATTTTGGAGCTGAGCGTAGACGATGAAATAGGCCCGCTCACTTTCACCGTCTCAACCCAAACCGTTACAGAACCATCCGTCGTGACCCGTGCTCAGGCAAACTGGAAAAATTGGGTCCGCCGGGCGGGGGCGGAGCAGGCGGAGGAAAGTCTAATCACCGGGGATATTTTAGCCCAACCACATGCTTCCCAAACTGTCGTAGCCGATATGACGGGTGACGCCGCTTTTTCCAATTACGACTTATCAAGCCTTACGCTTGAAAGTGAGCCGGACGCATTAACGGTTGTTTTTCACATGGTTGACTATTTGTGCCCGGCGGATGACCGGCTGCAATTCGAATTTTATATTGACAGTGATTGTAATTCCGAGACAGGCACACTGCAATCGCGTGGGATTGGAGCAGACTATCAACTGCGCTACCGCAATTGGCTTAAGAAAGCGGCGGACACGCGAGCCTGGAATTCGGAAGAAAACCGATGGGGATCGCCCCAGTTAATCGATGGAGAAATCTCGGTAAGCGGTAAGACGGTTATGCTGCGCGTGCCCGCTGATTTGGTCAACAGCAGCCGCCAGTTTTGCTGGGCTGCTCGAGCCAGGCATCGCAGCGATGTGTACGTGCCAAATCCGCCCACTGACTGGTTACCGGATAGTCGGAATTCCAGTTTGGCTAATTACAAGGCGGCCGAGACCAAAAACATGACGAAGACTACCTCAGCGAAGAGCGGAACCTCCCCCGCCACTCTCGACCCAAAAAGCGCCGCGGAAGACCTGGCGCAGCTAGACGCCGCCGAAGCCTGCCGGCGATTGCTGGCCTTGCCGGCCGCAGCCCCGCCGGCAGCCAACATCGGGGGTGAGGCTGAAACGCCACAGGCTAGCGACCAGGGTCAGTAATCAGCGGGATGTCGGCTTAAAAAACCTTAAAAAACCGATCAAGGGGTTGACAAACCGTGTAAACGTATGATACGCTGGCCTGGCAAATTTTAATTCTGTTATATCCTTCCGAAAGGAGTGCGGACATGTTAATCGATACTTTCGTTGTTAAACTGCCTTCCGCTGCGCGCAGCGGATTCGTCCTGCCTAATCGTAGTGTGTCTGCTGACTCCTTTGGTTAACTAAGCTCTATGCGCCAAGAGCCGCAGACAACTACCGTCTGCGGCTTTTTTGTTTGGTAACCCCCGGCTAAATTCGACCCTTGGTCCAATTGGCCTTCAAGCCGCAGATGAACTGTCTGCGGCTTTTGGTTTTGGGGAAAGGGAGAAAATAGGAATACAAACTATGCAGCACACGATCTATCCAACTTTAGATTTGAAACAGACAATTTCATCTAACCGGCTTGTCGGGTTATGGCGATTGATGCGCGGATTCCGCTGGATCTATGCGGCAGCCGTGGCAACATTGGCCGTGGGGACGCTGGCTAAGACGTCGACCTACCTGCTGCTACAATATTTCGTAGATGAAGTCTTGGTGCAGGTACACCCGCCGGTACCGGTATACGTCGTTGCTCTGGGTTTTATAGGGTTGGCTATTTTCCAGGGGGTATTTACCTACCTGAGCGGCAAGCTGGCTGCCCACTCGGCTCAGGGGATTATTCTGCGCCTGCGCAATTACCTTTTTGACCATATTCAGCGTCTACCGTTTGCCTACCACGATAAAGCCCAGACGGGTGACCTTATCCAGCGCTGCAGCTCCGACGTTGACACAATTCAACGCTTTTTCTCAGACCAAGCGATTGGGGTGGGCCGAATATTGCTGCTGTTTGTATTTAATTTTGCGGCCATGTGGACCTTGAACGTGAAGCTGGCGCTGTTCTCGCTCGTTACAACACCGATTGTATTTGTAATCTCTATTTTCTTTTTCAAAAAGATTCACGCGGCTTACGAGGCCCATCAAGAACAAGAAGGCGGGCTATCTACAGCACTTCAAGAAAATTTAAGTGGCGTGCGGGTGGTCAAAGCCTTTGCCCGGCAGCACTATGAAATCGATAAATTTGAGCAGGAAAATTGGGAACAATACCAACGGGGTCGTGACCTGGTAAAGATGCATGCCACCTATTGGCCTATCGTGGAAACGATGTCCGGTATGCAGATGGTGTTCATCTTTTTTATGGGTGGGCTGATGGTGATCAACGAGGAAATATCCATCGGTACCTATCTGGCTGCCGCCGGGTTGGTGATTTGGATTGTCTGGCCAATGCAAAACCTGGGACGCTTGATGGTGCAGACTTCAATGGGCTTGGTTTCTTACACCCGTGTTGCTGAAATTATCAGCGAGCCGGAAGAACATTTAGCAACTGATGAGCCGGCAGGGCTTTCGCAGGCACCGGTCGGCGCGGCAGCTCGAGTCGCGGCAGACTCGGCCAATGGCTCTGAGATCCGGTACAACGGCCGCCGCAAAAGTGGCGTGGGTACAACGTTAAACAGAGGCCAAAGTACCGGTCAGGTCGTAACGAAAGGGGACCTTGAGTTCAGTAACGTTTCATTTGCCTACGACAACGGCGCGCCGGTACTGCACGACATCTCGTTTAGCGTTGACCCTGGCCTAACGGTTGCACTGATTGGCCCGACCGGGTCGGGAAAAAGCAGTCTGGTCAACTT
>JBFGLD010000149.1:0-9075 GCA_041576335.1 Anaerolineae bacterium
CCCAACATTCAATCCCCTGTACGGGGCCAAGGCCCTAAGAAACGAGAGGTAAAATGAGTCGATCTAAGCGATTTGCCATTTTGGCAGACCGAGACATCAACCAAGATACATTTATCCATGAGTGGCCCGAGTTGGGGCTCATCGCCATGGATAGCTCGCTTGATCCAAAACCCGGCCTGCGCCTGGAGCAGGGTCAGATTACAGAAATGGATGGGCGCGAGCGTGGGCAATTTGACCTCATCGATCAATTTATTGCCGATTATGCTCTGGACCTCAGCCAGGTCGAAGCCGCGATGGCCATGGAATCGCTGGCGCTGGCCCGGATGCTGGTCGACATCAACACATCGCGTCAAGAAGTCATGGCGCTGCTCAACGGCTGCACCCCGGCTAAGCTGGTGGAGGTGGTTGGCCAGCTCAACGTGGTCGAGATGATGATGGCCCTGCAAAAGGTTCGGGCCCGCCGCACCCCGGCTAACCAGGCTCACGTCACCAACTGGCGCGAGCACCCAGCCCTTTTAGCGGCCGATGCCGCCGAAGCAGCCTGGCGGGGCTTTGCCGAAGAAGAGACCACGGTCCGGGTCGCTCGCAATGCGCCCTTAAACGCCCTGGCGATATTGGTGGGCTCGCAAACCGGTCAGGGCGGGGTGCTAACCCAGTGCGCGGTCGAGGAAGCTGTTAGCCTACGTTTGGCCATCAAAGGGTTAACTTCTTATGCCGAAACGCTGTCCGTTTACGGTACTGTGCCGGCCTTTGTCGACGGCGACGATACGCCCTGGTCCAAAGCCTTTCTGGCCTCGGCCTACGCCTCGCGCGGGGTCAAGGTACGCTTTACCTCGGGTACCGGCTCGGAAGCGTTGATGGGCCACGCCGGAGACAAATCGATGCTGTATCTGGAAGCGCGCTGCCTGATGATGGTCAAGGGAGCCGGCAGCCAGGGTGTGCAAAACGGCTCGATTAGCTGTATCGCCCTACCCGAGTCGCTGCCGGGGGGGGTTCGGGCGGTATTGGCCGAAAACCTTATCGCCGCCATGCTGGGATTGGAAGTGGCCTCAGGCAACGACGCCATGGCCTCCCATTCTGACATCCGCAAAACGGCCAAGCTCATGCTTCAATTTCTAGCGGGTACTGATTTTATCACGTCAGGTTACAGCTCAATCCCCAAGGAGGACAATCTTTTTGGCGGCGGCAATTTTGACGCCGAAGATTTTGACGATTGGCTGGTTCTTCAACGGGATATGCAAGTAGATGGCGGCATGCGGCCCGTACGTGAGGAAGAGGTGATCGAGGTTCGGCGGCGCGCCGCTCAAGCACTTCAGGCCGTCTATGAAGAGCTTGGTTTTCCGGCCATCAGCAACGAGGAAGTTGAGGCTGCCGCCACCGCGCACGCCAGCAGCGATATGCCCAAACGGGACCTGGTTCTTGACTTGGCCGCGGCGGACACCTTTATGGCCGGTCCGCAAACCGTACTGGACGTAATTGGGGCCCTGGACCGGCGGGGTTTCCAGGATATTGCCGGCCGAATTCTTGAAATGCAGCGGCAGCGCTTGACCGGCGACTACCTACAGCCTGCGGCCATATTCGACCGGAATTTTCGGGTGTTAAGCGCGCTGAACGATCCAAACAATTACCGGGGGCCCGGCAGCGGCTACCGGCTCAGCCCGCGGCGGTGGCGCGAACTGAGCGATCTGCCCCAGGCCAAACCGCCGCAAACCCTGGCTTCCGGGGAAACCCAGGTCGAAAGGCTGCAGTTGGAGGAAACGGGACCGGCCAATCCGGGACCGGCAGGTGAGGTGGTGATTGCCGTTGGTCCGGCTTTTGGCACAAGCATGCACCAGACCCTGGGCAAATTACCCCTGGCCGCGGTACTGCGTGAGCTAATGGCCGGCATTACCGCAGAGGGCTTGACCCCGCGCCTGGTCAAGGTATACCATACCGCCGACTGCGCCGCCATCGGTTATGAGGGGGCACGGCTGAGCGGCTCCACTGTGGCCGTTGGTATTCAATCCAAAGGAACCACGGTGATCCATCGCCGGGATCTCGCGCCGCTAAATAACCTGGAGTTGTTTGCCCAGTCGCCCAACCTTTCGCTCGAGTCGTATCGGGCCATCGGGCGCAATGCGGCGTGCTACGCTAAAAATGAACCGGTCACGCCGGTGCCGGTCAAGATCGACAATATGGTCCGGCTGCGTTTGATCGTTCAGACCACGCTGATGCACCTGCGCGAAACTCTCGAAGTGAAAGCTGACGTGCTCCCGGTAGATCTAAAAGTGAGGTTTTGATGAGCCAAGACGATAATATTACGGCACGATACCCGCTCGGCCAGAACGGGCCGGAGCGCATTCATTCCCGCACCGGCGTGGCGCTGCAGGACATCACCTTGGAGGCTGTTCGGGCCGGCCGGGTGGAGCCCGGCGATTTGACGATCCGGGCCGACACCCTGCAGATGCAGGCGAATATTGCGGCGGAGGCCGGCTACCGGCAATTGGCGGGTAACCTACGCCGGGCCGCGGAACTGGTCAACATTCCAAATGAGCGGCTGCTGCAAATCTACGAGGCGATTCGCCCGCGCCGTTCGAGCTACGGGGAACTCATTTCGCTCAGCGAGGAATTGGCCAGCCGGTATGAGGCGGCTGAAAACGCCCGTTTCATTCGCCAGGCCGCCGAAGCCTATCGTGCGAACGGCCTACTGCGGCCCGAGGATAAGTGACTTGTAGTGACCCTCCCAGGGTCTGGCGGGCCAATTTTTTCCGGATCGAGCGTCCGCGCAGCGCCGATCCGGAATTTAGCTGTTGGTCACCAACCCTGGCCGCCGAGCTATAGGCGACCAGTTTGGGGTTCGGATGGTGGACCCGCTGGCCGACAATGTCGTCAGTGTTATCCAGGCGGAAACAGATGGGCAGGGCGTAGATGTAGCCATCGATGCCGTGGGATTAACAGTCACGAGATGTTCTTGACTTAAAAATTATGACCGACTACTCAGTCATTGCCTCCAAGCATAACAAAGGCCTTAGCGGTGTTCTACCCGTGTTTCAAACGCCCTTTCATGAAGATGAGTCGATCGACTTCGTCACGATTGAGAAGGAGATTTCTTGGCTGTTTGACCAAGGCAGCAGCGGAATCGTCATGGCCATGGTTTCGGAGGTCCTGCGGCTCTCCGGTAGAGAGCGTGGTCAGTTAGCTGAGGTCGCCTGCCGGCTCGGCGGTGAGCGAGGGGTGGTTGTGATCAGCGTTGGGGCCGAGTCGGGGCACACGGCCGAGCGTTATGCCCGGCACGCCGAGTCGGTGGGAGCCGACGCCGTGATGGCCATCCCACCTGTGTCGGCGGTTGTATCGGAAGACGAGCTGAAACGATATTATGAGCGAATTCTCAAGGCCGTTGACATTCCTGTGATAATTCAGGATGCCAGCGGCTACGTGGGCAAACCAATGTCAATCGCGCTGCAAGCGGAATTATTCAATATGTACGGCCAGCGTATTCTGTTCAAGCCTGAGGCTGTACCGATTGGGCCGCGGCTGACGGCTTTACGGGAAGCTACCGGGGGGCAGGCCCGGGTCTTTGAGGGTTCAGGCGACATCTCGCTGGTCGATAGCTATCGGCGCGGAATCGTGGGCACGATGCCCGGGGCTGATCTGGTCGACGCAATCGTTGCCCTTTGGCAGGCCCTGGAAGCTGGCGACGAACAGCGCATTTACCGGTTATCGTTGCCAATTTCCTCGCTCATCGCCATTCAAACAAGTTTGGACGCATTCCTGGTTGTAGAAAAGTACCTTCTGGTCAAACGAGGCATATTCAAAAACACGGTCGTTCGGGGTCCGGTCGGATTCAGGCTCGACGACGAGACACGGAGCGAGGTAGACCGGCTGTTTGAGCAGCTGATGACTGTCTTAAATGAGTCGCAATTGCCGTAACTTAGCCCGAGTGGCCAGCTTGCTAACTGTTTAGTCAAATAAAAGGAGAGCAGCATGGCAACCAAAACCGCAGTTCATAATGACAACGCCCCCGATTATCGTACGATGTTTAACTGGGGGCTAAAAATCACCAATTTTAGCGAACTATTTTTGCTGGCCGGCCATGGAGCTATCGGCATCGACCATCAAGTGCTTTTTCCCGGCGACGCCGTGGCCCAAACGAAGCACGTTTTGGCCGACGTCAAATCGTTTCTTGAACGCTCCGGGTATTCACTTGACGATATATTTCGAATTGAATTTACCATGACCAAAGACGTGCAGCCGGCAGAATATCAAGAAATTTTCAAGCTGTTTGGTGAATTTTTCGGCCAGATCGAGGTAAAACCCGCAGCCGGCACGCTGCGGGTAGTCGAGGCGCTGGCTCTGCCCGGCATGGTCGTCGAGTACGAGTTCTGGGCAGCCCGGTAGAGAGGAAGGTGGGAACTATGGCTGTCGATCAGTGGCGGAATCCAGCCTTAGTTATCGTCGATATGCAAAAGGACTTTGTCCGCAAATGTGCGTCGATGGAAGTGCCCGACGCCCGTCAAACAATTTGACTACAGAGAGGAATGGTCGACAAAGAGGGTAGCACGGGCGGCACCAAGGTTCCCCAGGGCTTGGGACCCTTGATTGCCACTGGCGTAAAAAAAACAAATGGCTTTTTCCGAAGAAAGTAACTGCGGAGGTATCGTTATGCACCAGGAACAACGCCAACGGGCTCAAGAATTGTTAAAAGCGAAAGGGATTGAGCAGGCGCTGTTTGCCAAACCGGACAGCCTCAAGTGGCTGACCGGTTTCGCACCGCCGGTTCAACTCGGCCCTAACTTTTTCGCCGGGGGGCCACCAATGGTTTGGTACGAAGGGGAACAGTTTACCTTACACGTGGTTGATTTATTTGCCAGCGACGCCACCGCCTTTGACCAACAACCGGCATGTTCGATCAGCACCCATCTGGGTTACACCATCGAGCAGCCGCTGGCCGGCGCCGACCATCTCACGACTGCGCTGCGCCAGACTCTGTCAAAGACGATCAAAAAGGGCAGCAAAGTAGGGCTTGAGGAGCGAGATGTACCGGCCTTTTTCCTGACTGTGCTGCGTGATGCGCTCCCGGCCGGAACCGAATTTGTCCCTATTGATGGCTGGCTCGAACCGCTGCGGATGGTCAAGACCGATGAAGAAGTTGCCAAGCTGCGCGATAATTTTGCCCTGACCGACCTGGGCCAGGCCACGGCTCGCCGGGCCGTGGCGGCAGGCAGGCGAGAAATTGACGTTTGGACAGAGATCCACAGTGCCATCCAGCAGAAGGTCGGCCGGCGCGTACCGCTGGGCAATGACTGCGTGGTCGGCCAGCGCCAGGCCAACATCGGCGGCTGGCCGCTCGATTACGAAATCAAACCCAACGGCTCGCTCATTGTTGACCTGAGTACCCTGCTCCACGGCTATTGGAGTGATAGCTGCGCCACCTACTACGCCGGCGAACCTACCTCCCGGCAGAAGACGATTCACCGGATCGTTACTGATGCCCTGGACTTTGCCATTTCGCTAATTCGCCCCGGCGCAGTAGCCAAAGAAATTGATCAAAGAGTGCGCCAGTTTATCGCCGACGCCGGTTATACCCCTTATACCCATCATACCGGCCACGGTGTGGGCGTATCCGGTCACGAAGCGCCCCGGATTGTGCCCTACAGCGAACAGGTACTGCAAGAAGGCATGGTCATCATGCTGGAGCCCGGTATTTACCTGCCGGGCGAGTTTGGCGTCCGGTTAGAGGACGGTCTTTTGATCACCTCAGATGGTGCTGAGATTCTAACCAAGCACGATAAGAGTTTGTCGTAACTGATCTGAAAGTTGAACCCGGTGGAATTGGAGGGCCTGAATTCGACTCATTTCCTCCGGTCATGCCTTAGCGAGGTAGTTCCCATGCTCATCATTGACGCTCACCTTGACCTGGCCTGGAATGCGCTGCAGTGGAACCGGGACTTGCTGTGCCCGGTCCTCACCACTCGAACGCGGGAGAATCAAATGCCCGGCATGGGCCGGGCGCAGGGCACCGTAGCCTTGCCCGAACTGCGCCGGGGACGCGTAGCCCTCTGTTTTGCGACCGTGTTAACCCGCTCCACCGGCAGTGCGGTGCCCCACCTCGACTTCCCCGCGCCCAACCAGTGCTACGGTATCGCTCAGGGGCAGCTGGCTTATTATCGGGCTCTGGAACGCGAGGAGCACATCCGCATTATCACCAATCTGGCCGGCTTGGATGCGCACATGGCAAACTGGGCAGCCTGGGAGGCCACCAATGAGGCACTGACCGGTAACACGCCGCCGCCGGGATTTGTCCTCAGCATGGAAAGCGCCGACTCTATTCTGAGTCCGGATCAATTGCCGGAGTGGTGGGCTGCGGGCTTACGTATTATCGGGCCGGCTCATTACGGCCCGGGACGTTATGCCGGCGGTACCAGCACCGAGTTGGGCTTGACCCCATTGGGCGAGGCGCTGCTGGCCGAGATGGACCGGCTGGGGATGCTGCTCGACTTGACCCATTTTTCCGACCGGGGCTTCTGGCAAGCTTTAGAGCGATTTAACGGGCCGGTGCTGGCCAGTCACAACAACTGTCGCACCCTGGTGCCCCACCAGCGCCAGTTTAGCGACGAGCAGCTGCAGGCTATTATTGAACGGGAGGGGGTGATCGGTGCGGCTTTCGATGCCTGGATGCTGCAGCCCGGCTGGATTATCGGCCACAGCACCAACGAGCAGGTCACTCTGGCCAACGTGGTCGAGCACATCGACTACATCTGCCAGTTGGCCGGCAGCAGCCGCCACGCCGCCATCGGCACCGATCTCGATGGTGGTTATGGCCGGGAGCAGTCGCCGCGTGACCTGGACACTATCGCCGACCTGCAGCAGCTGCCCGCCCTGCTGGCGGAGCGCGGCTATAACAAAGACGATATTGCGGCCATTATGCACGGCAATTGGCTGAGGCTGCTGCGCCGCGCTTGGGAAAGCTCTCAGGGCAATACCGTTTTCCGGTCCGCATAGGACACGGTCGACAGCCTAATCTTTAAACACAGAGAAAGGACCACTATGGAATGGCAATCTGATGAAGAACTAACGGCCCTGATCCGGGCAGAGTTGTTCACGGCGGTGGTCGGCGATATTCTCGATACGCAGGGCTACACCCGCCAATTCCTGCCCCAAGAAATCCAGCCGCTCGATGCGGATATGGTTTTGGCGGGGCGAGCTATGCCCGTGCTGGGCGCGGACGTATTTGACGAAAAAGATCCCTATGGCCTGATGTTCGCAGCGCTAGACGACCTGAAACCGGGCGAAATTTACGTGGCTACCGGCGGGTCGCCGAGCTACGCGCTTTGGGGTGAATTGATGTCGACCGCAGCCAGAGCCCGCGGGGCAGCCGGTGCGCTGCTGAATGGGCCGGTTCGGGACACCAAGGGAATCTTGGCCATGGAATTTCCGGTGTTTTGCACTGGTCGCTATGCCCAGGACCAAAAAGGGCGCGGTCGCACCCTCGACTACCGGCTTGAAGTTGAAATTGGCGGCATACGGATCCGGCCCGGCGATATGGTCATCGGCGACATCGACGGGGTTGTCGTCGTGCCCCGCCAGGTAGAAGCCGACGTATTTGGTGAGGCCCTGGAAAAAGCGCGGGCCGAAAAGAGTATTAAAACCGAGTTGGAACAAGGCATGCTGGCCACGGTTGCCTTTAAGCAGTTCGGAATTATGTAACAAATTTTTGCGAGCTATGCATTTGATGGCTCGGAGGCCGTCTATGACCGCGGACTTGGGCTGAACCGACGGCAAATTGGCCGCGTCGACGCGGGTCAGTGCGAAGCCTCCCCGTGGGACAGACCCACTTTGAGCCTCGACTGCGTAAGTTATAAATTCTTTAGGAGGAAACTATGCGTAAGAAAATTACTTCCGAAAAAGCAGCTCCGCCCAAGGGTATCTACTCACCGGCCATAATGGCCAGCGGGCCGACGCTCTACGTGTCCGGCCAGGGTCCGGTAGACCCGGCCAGCGGAGAATTTCGCTTCGATACGTTTGACGAACAGGCCAAATTGACCTTTGATAATGTTACGACCTTGTTGGAGGCCGCCGGCACGTCCTGGGCAAATGTCGTCAAGGTTGGCGTTTTTCTGGCCGACCTGGAGAACTTTGCCAAGATGAACGATATCTATAAAACCTATCTGACCGAGCCCTACCCGGCCCGGACGACGGTCGAGGCCGGTCTCCCGCCCGGCATGGAGATCGAAGTCGACTGTATTGCCGTGGTCCCGCAGGAGTAGGCGCCTAATGGACATCACCCAACTGGACACGCCGGCGGCTGTCGTCGATCTGGATAAGCTGGAAGCGAATATCGCCAAACTGCAGGCTTATCTGGACGAGCACGGCATTGCTAACCGACCCCATATTAAAACCCACAAAATTCCAGAAATCGCGCATATGCAGATCATCGCCGGAGCGGTGGGCATCACCTGCCAAAAAATCGGCGAGGCCGAAGTGATGGCCCAGGCCGGTATCCGTGATATTTTCCTACCCTACAACATCATCGGCGAAGCTAAATTGGAGCGACTGATGCGCCTGGCTCAGCGGATTAAGCTTAGCGTTACCGTCGACTCAGAGTTCACCGTACGGGGCCTGTCGACGGCGGCCCGGCGGGCCGGGGTAGAGCTGCCGGTGCTGGTCGAGTTTGACACCGGTCTGGGACGATGCGGGGTTCAATCGCCCCAGGCGGCAGCCGACCTGGCTCAAGTCATTGCTCGTTCGCCGGGCCTGCACTTTGGCGGCTTGATGACCTACCCCAGCAATGAGAACACCGGCCCCTTTGTGCGCCAAACCGAAGCCTTACTCGAGCCCTATGGTCTGGCTGTGGCACGGGTCAGCGGGGGCGGCACACCCTGTATGTGGCAGGCCCATACTTATCCGGAAGTGACGGAGTATCGGGCCGGAATGTACATCTACGGGGACCGCTACACCGTCAAAGCCGGGGCGATGGCGGTTGAGGACTGTTCGCTCAAAGTAATCACCACCGTCGTCAGCCGGCCCACAGCCGATCGCGGCATTTTAGACGGCGGCAGCAAAACCTTCTCCTCCGATCTATTGGGGCTGGAGGGG
>JBFGLD010000150.1:0-9067 GCA_041576335.1 Anaerolineae bacterium
ACCCAAGGTTATACAAACAAGCAAATTGCCAACGCGTTAACTGTGAGTGTCAATACGATAAAAAAACACGTCCAAAACATTTTTGCAAAACTCAATGTAGACAGCCGTGCGGCAGCCGTTGCCAAGGCCTTGGGACAGGATTGAGTCGTTGGTCCGCCACAATTCGATCGGGCACGCCGTCGATCATCGGAGATTGACAGCAAAGCTGATTCGTATAGACTTAGGGGTCAACTCAGTCAAAGGCTTAGCGGCTTTTGCCAACCCATACAGTATGGGTTGGCGGGCCACGCAACACCCGACGCTGCCGGCTGTGGAATTCAAAATTTGTTAGGGCCTTGGGAAAAGGGAAGAAGCGCTCATGAACTTATCAATTCGCCCACGCCGTAGGCGAGGATGGCGATTTAGGCTCGTAATCATCGCTGGTTTTCTATTAAGCGGCCTATTGGCCTGGCGGCAGGGCTGGCTGCCGGCCACAATTCTGGCTAACCTTGACAACAGCGTTGGCCAATATGGTTCGTCAACCATCGCCCAGCTCTCCCCACTCAAGAACCAACCGATATTGCAGCCAAACCCGGGCCAACCCGCCGAGATCCAAGTTGAGCCCGTAGTCTTGGTCGAGTCAACAGTCGTCGAAAATCCGCAGAGTCTTGCCTACACGGCCGATCTCTATCTTAATAGCGACCAAAAACATATTATCCCCTGGCCCAACGTTGGAGGGCGCACGAAAGTTCTGACGTATACGGTCCAGTCGGGCGACACGGTGTGGAGCATTGCCGACCGGTTTGAATTGGATCTTGATACGCTGCGCTGGTCGAATCCGGAATTAGAACGCAATCCTGACGTCTTATCTATCGGAACGGAACTGATCATCTCGCCGGTCCAGGGGGTTTATCATCGCGTTGTTGAAGGAGACACGGTCGAGTCGATTGCAGCAAAGTACAGCGTAGCGGTCGAAGACATCGTGGATTATCCGCCGAATGGCTTCTATTCCCCCTACGAATTGAAAGCGGGAACGGGGGTCATCGTGCCCTTTGGTCGAAAAGATCCGGTTTTACCAAAACCATCAGTCTCCGCAGATTATCCTCTGGCCTGGCCTATCGTTAGCGCGGTCAGCGGCAGCTTTGCAGCGGACCATCCCGGTTTTGACATTGGTGCGCCTTACGGCTCAACCGTGTATGCCGCCAACGGTGGAACGGTAATCTACGCCGATTGGGCGCTTGATGGGTTAGGCTATACTGTGGTGATTGATCATGGCAACGGGTTTCACACCGTGTACGCACACCTTAAAGGTACGTTTTTACGGGCCGGGAATCTGGTGGCGCGGGGTACTCCGCTTGGCGAAGTCGGCAGTACCGGTCATTCATCGGGCCCCCACGTCCATTTTGAAGTCCGCATCAACGAGAAACCGCTCGATCCCCGGGATTTTCTGCCGGCGCAGCCGCAGTAACGCAGAAGATGCCGTCTGAGATAGTCCTAGATCTTGATATTTCGTAAGAATTCAGCGCTTTCTTCTGGTAGGGCGGGGTTGATGAACATACCGCTGCCTAATTCGAAGCCGGCCGCCTGGCTTAAGCGAGGCACGATCGTAATATACCATTGCAAGTACTTTTCACCGAAATTTTCCTCCGGCGCAGAGCGTATGATAAGGTTATAACCGGGATCGCGCAGCCCTATATAAAGCCGGCGTAATACATCCCGCAATACTTGAGCAAGCTCGTCGATTTGGGCTGGTTTGGAATCTAAAAAGCTAATGCATCGCTGATGAGGAATGATCCAAATGTGAAAAGGGTTAGCAGCCGCATACAGCACGAAGGCCACAAAATGGTCGCCTAGGGTCACAATCCGCTGTCCATTTCTCAACTCATTGCGCATCATCGCGTGCATAACCGCCTCGCCCGTGTCTTCATAATAACGCCGGGCTCGTTCAATCCGCTGCCAAATGTGACTGGGAATAATTGGCAGCGCCATAATTTGGCTGTGAGGGTGTTTTAGTGAAGCCCCTGCCTGCTCCCCGTGATTCTTGAAGTAAATGATTTGTTTGATCCGGGGGTCCTCACGAATGCGCCAACCGCATCGAAAGAACGTTTCCAAAACGGCCTTGATCTCCTCGGCTGTCATTAAGCCCCACGTTGTGTTGTGCCGGGGATGATCCACAATAATCTCGTGATGACCGATACCTGTTATTGACCGATTTCCGCCATTATACGAATGCTTAATTTCACCAACTCTGGATAAAGCCGGAAATTTATTTTGAACGACCCTGGTCTGCCAGCGTTTTGTTTCTGGCATGCGCTCTACTTCAAGGTCAAGTTCTTCGTTACCCGGGCAAAATGGGCAACTTTGGTCCAGAGGAGGTTCTAATTCAATCGTCTCATGTGAGCTGGGGTGAATGAAATCGTCAGGCCGTTTGGCTCGCTCGGTGGCAATAATAACCCATTCATCAGTAACCATATTCTGTCGCAGTTCGGGCATCTTTGCCTCCCCAATGTGGCGCCCATATCTTGAGTTTAGCCCTAAATTTATTCACATGACGATGGCCCGTGGCTGAAGTCAAGGCTTAAGTTCAAGGATAACAGGGAAGATTATTTCTATTCGACCGGCCTGGTGCTGGACGCAACGTGATGGTAGGGTGAACATACGTGCTAGACGCCTGGTAAAAAATATTATGCTCAAAAAAAACTTAGGAGTCAAATGGGGATAAAGGACAAGTTCCAGGCCCTCAAAACAGCAATCCTTCAGCGCAAAAACCGCGCTAACCGTCTTTTCGTTTGAAGATGACGAAGTCCCAAACCCATTGTTCCGGATCGGTGGAGTAGCCAAGAGGAACGGAAGGCGAAAGACGAGCACCCCCCGGATCAGCTAAGTAGAGGTTCCACACCCCGTCGGCAAATGGGCCCAGGTCCATTTTTAGATTGCCCTGTTTGATATAGCCACAATCTAAACAGTTGGTTACACTCCAATTCCAGTCGCTCAGGCTGCTTTCTATGTGCTGACCACTGCTGTGGTCGGCGATGACTTTGTAACCGCCCAGCGGGATGTTTCCCTCGCTCACCACGGCAATATAGACCGTTATAACGTGATACGATGTTCTTTGAAAGGCACGGTTGCCCTGTTCCGTCACAGCAAACGGAAAGGAGGGCGCGGGTGTGGCGGTCGGCGGAGCCGGCGTCGCGGTAGGGGCGGGTGGCCGCGTGCTGGTCGGAACCGGCGTGTCAGTCGGCAGGGGTGTCTCCGTGGCTACCGCGGTAGGTGTGGGCGTCAAAGTGGGAACAGAGGTGGCCACCTCTGTTGGCAGCCGCTCGGCAGGCGGCAGGTTGGATTCTTCGACGGCGACGACTTGAGCCGCGGGCACAGGAGCAACAGCCGCCTTATCCGGGGTCGCCGTAAAGGTTGGTCGGAGCGTAGGTCGAACATCGACCACTTGGGAAAAGCCTACAACAGCAGCCTGACCCGGTCGGGTATTAACGTAAGCCGCAAATAGGATCGTGCCAAGCAAGAAAATAAAGGCAAGAAAGGCAATTGTCACAATAGCATCAAACGTAGGTTGAGACAATCGCCAAAATTGCCAGAGAGGGACCTGCTTCTTGTTCGGCTTATTTACAGTAGTGACCTTATTCTTTTTCTTGGCAGCCGGCTTTTTGGCCCGCCTCTTTTTCTTTTTTACAGAATGATTCTGGCGATTCGGTCCGGTTTGTAACAGCCGACGCAGTTCAATTTCCAAATCGTTTATTTCCAAAACGACGGGATACGGGGTATTTGGCCCGTAATAGGATTGATATTTCCTTAGCTCTTCAAGGCGAAATAGCTTGGCCCGGATTTTTTCTTCAGCCGACATTCTGGTCACCATAGGATCAGAGAAGGTTAACATAACACTCCAACATTTATTATATTAACACAAGTTTGATAAAAATACAATATTGAATGGCTACATTTCAGGGGGAGTTTGCCCCAATATATAGCCCGTGTTAACCGCACCCATACCATATGTTGTATCTTAACGCAACAGTTTACCATTACCAAAACGAACAGCACGTTGTTCGATCGTTGGGGATTACGAATCAAAAAATTGAATACTCCGACCATGTCGAGTCGGGGTCGGCCAGGCGACCATTGCATTGAGCATCACCATAATAGGTGGTGGCACGTACGCCGGTGACGTTGGTCAAATAATCCTGTTGCCACCATTTTAAGCACATGTTATACTTAACGAGAAATAATTCTAAATGAGGGGCAGCTACTCGAGTCTTAGTCACTATGTCCGCTAACAAGACTTCACATCCTAATTTAACATTGGCGAAGGGCGCGCTACTGTCCCAGATGTCGAGGTCTATCCGGATCACGCTAATTGACGCGGAGAATCAACGCCTGGAACCGGTGGCCCAGGCCTTGAAGTCAGAGGGGTACTCACTGCGTTACTGCCGAAATACCGGCGAAGCCATCCGGTATCTTTCAGAAACGGACCTGCTGCTGATTGACACAGCGGTGGCAAAAGATTCTCGAACCGGTAGACTTATCAACGTCCCAACCATACTGGTCTTGACGGATGACGACGCGGATGAACTACCACCGTGGCTTGAAGCTCGCCATATATTTTTGGTTCAATATCCCCAGGCTCCTGCCGAGGTAGTCAACCTTTTGCCCGAATATCTAACCCCACCCATCCCTGACATCGGGGGCACACCCGCGAATCCCAAACACCTGGCTCTATTATTTGGGATCACCCAAACACTCAGTGGCCATTTCTTAGATGTCAACGACCTATTTGAGCGTATCTTAGCCCTAGCTCCCCATTTAAACGCGGATTTTTCGGCCCTGCTAGTCCAAGAGGGAGATGAAACAATTTATTATCGCTCAACGCAGCCGGGGCGCGAAGAGCTTACCGGTCCGGCAGGTCGCCGCTTTGCCGAGCGCATAATAAATGACGGCCTCGAAGGCTGGGTACTGCGCCACAATCAGGTCGCGGTATTGACGAATACGATGCTCGACTCGCGCTGGTTTCGAGCCTCTTACCTGCCGGACGAGGCTCATTGTGCGGTGGCCCTGCCGTTTACGTTGGAAAGAATTGAGGCAAGAGGCGCTTATATCATAGGGCAAAAGCGGCCCGCACAGTTTAGCGAAGAAGACCTATCGCTACTAAAAGCAGTCACCACCCAGGTCGGCATGGCCATCGAGAACGCCATCCTTTTCAAAAATCAATCTGAACGTTCAGTTCAACTAAGCCTGATCAATGAGGTGGGTCAGGCAGCCACTTCCATCCTTAACTTAGACGCCATGTTGAGAACTGTGGTACAGGCAATTCGGCGCCGGTTCACTTTTTATAACGTTTCTATTCATTTGTATAACTCAGACACGCAATTGGTGGAACTGCGGGCTAGAATTGGTTCAGACCCTGAGAGCGTTAAACCCCCTTCGCCCAGTAATCTAATCTCCCACAAGTTACGGCAAGGGTTGATCGGTTGGGCGATGGCTACCGGCAAAACAATACTGGCCAATGATGTTACCCGAGACGCCCGCTACATCTTCGAAAATAGCAACAAGGAAGTTCGGGCTGAACTCTGCATTCCTATCGCTTTGGGTACCAAAACAATCGGCGTGTTGGATTTGCGGAGTACCCAGCTTGAGGCATTCGACAAATATCAGGTATCTGCCTTAGAAACGCTGGCCGACCAATTGGCGATTGCCATCGAGAATGCCCGGCTTTACGATGAAACAAAACAGCACGTCAAAGAATTGGGCTCTCTCAACGAGATTGGCCAGGCGATCACCTCTACCCTTGATCTGCAAGAAATCTTGAAGCTGATTACATATCAGACAACAAGTTTAATGAATGTGGCCGCCGCGTCAGTCGCTCTTCGCGATGATAAAACCGACGAGGTTTGGTTTGCCGCTGCATCGGGTGAAGGCTCTGAGGTGATGCCCGGGCTCCGAATGCCTTTAGGGCAGGGGCTGGCAGGGTGGGTAGCCGAGAAAGGTGAAGCCGTTATTGTGCCTGACGTAAACGCAGATTCTCGTTTTTTCGCGGCGGTAGATAAGAGTAGTGGGTTTATCACCAAATCAATTTTATGCGTTCCCCTGCAAACTAAGGGGCACACGATCGGCGCGATCGAGGTGATGAACAAAATGAATGGTGAGTTTAATCGAGAAGACCTGTCTCTTTTACAAGCGCTGGCCACCTCCGCAGCAACTGCTATCGAAAATGCCCGTCTCTTCCAACAGGCTGAGACACTTCACGCTTTTAACCGTGATATTATCCGGACTATGACAAATGGCCTCATCGCCGTCGACAAATCGGGCCACATTACTGCGTTTAACCCGGCTGCCACGGTGATGCTCGGAACAGAAATCCACAAAATATTGCAGCAACCGATGCAAGAGGTCCTAACAGGAAACGAGGAATTAATTGAAATCTTTCGACAAACCTTAACAACCGGACAAACCCAGGCTCACCGAGAGATAACGGTGCAGCACTGGGACGGTAATTCACTGCCGATTGCCGTCAACGTCGCGCCGCTGACCGCGGGTGACGACAGCCGGCAGCTGATGGGCGCAGTAGGTGTTTTAGAAGATTTGAGCGAGGTAAAAGCCTTAGAAGCAGAGCGACGCCGGTTAGATAGATTGGCGGCATTGGGCGAAATGTCGGCCGTCATTGCGCACGAGATACGTAATCCTGTCGCCGGTATTGCCGCCGGCGTCGAATATCTAACTCGAAAAATCAGGCCGGGTTCTCCCGATTTTGAGGGCGCAGGCATGATTCAAAGCGAAATCAAACGGGTAAACCGGATTTTGGAGGATATCTTATTTGTTGCGCGCCCCCTTCAACTGAACATATCGGAGGAACATATACCAACCATAATTGAAGATGTTCTTCAACGCTGCCAACCTCAGATCGCGGCCAGTCAATTAACGACATCGGCATCACATGCGGTAAACGTGCCCTTACTTATAGTTGATCGTCAACGTCTGGAACAAGTATTCACAAACCTAATTATTAACGCGACCCAGGCCATGCAAAGTGGAGGAAACTTGACGCTGCATACTGAGGTTCTCAATGCAGAAAATGGGCTGTGTTCGGCAGAGTTGGCCATCACGATTTCCGATACCGGTCCCGGTATCCCAGTTGAGGTTCGTCGCCGTGTGTTTGAACCATTCTTTACTACCAAAACCAGGGGCACCGGATTGGGCTTGGCCGTGGCTCGCAGAATCATTGAGGAACACAAAGGCACCATTAAAATCGAAAGTGAGGCAGGCCAAGGAACGCGGTTCATCATCAGGTTGCCGGTAAATAAGGAAGCAGCCCGATGACGCATGAAATACTGGTGGTAGATGATGAAAAAACATTTCGTCATTTTCTGTCACTAAACTTACGGGAACAAGGCTATAACGTCACTGAGGCGGCGGATGGACAGTCGGCGCTAGAATTGATCGAACACAGAAATTTCGATATCGCTTTAGTCGATTTGCGGCTAACAGATATGGACGGTTTGGAAATCATGCGTCATCTGCGGCGCGTAAGGCCGAAAACAAGTGTAATTATTCTGACCGGGTACGCTACGCTCAACTCGGCCATTGAAGCCCTCCGGCAAGGGGCTCACGACTATCTAACCAAGCCGTTTGACACGGCAGAACTGTTGGCGAGCGTGGCCGACGGAATTGCGCGGCAAGGAACAAAACCGCCTATCACCCGCCGCCAGGAGACGCAGGGCGGCCTACTGCAAATCAAAGACCTGACGCTCAACCAGGCCAGCCGTCAGGTAACCCGCACCGGGGAAAGTATCAACTTAACCCCAACCGAATTTGATATTCTGTCCACGCTCATGGCCAATCCAAACGTTGCCATCGACTCCGTTACCCTGATCAAGAAAGTGCGAGGCTACGAAGCTACCGAGGCCGATGCACGCGCAATTGCTCGAGTCCACGTTCACCGTTTACGCCATAAGTTAGAACTGGATGCGAGTAATCCCGGGTATATTATTACGGTTGCCGGCGGACGCTATCTGATGCGCAGCGAGTAACACGTCCAGTTTAGCCACATTCTCATTCGGTCAATCTACTCACCCCGAGAATTGTAATCATCTTGTAACTACGCCTACAGGTATTTTGTGTTATATTGAAACGAGGGAATGACAACTCGCTGGGCAATTCCATGGATGAGGAGCGTAATTTTATGCCTAACCCGCGCAACAAGCCAAAACGTATTTTGATTGTTGACGATGAGACAACTTTGGTGTTCTTCTTAAGACAAGGCCTGCAAGAGTCCGAAATGGACTATGTGGTTGATGGAGCCTCGTCTGGAGAGGAAGCACTCACCAAGCTCACTTACAATAGATATGATTTGATGGTGACCGATCTCAAGATGCCTGGCATCACCGGTTTCACGTTGGTCGAAGTAGCTCGCTCTCTGCAGCCCAATATTCACATTATCTTGATTACTGCGTTTGGTTCACCCGAAGTATTAGGTGAGGCCAAACGGCTCGAAGTTGATGGATATCTTACGAAGCCGTTTCCGATTGCTCAACTACAAAAAAGGATCAACGAAATATTAGCCATTTCTGGCGAAACGTCTCAACCCTTAATAATTGAGCAAGGCCGTGACTAACAGGCAGCCCGGCATCGAAATTTATCCGCTTGCAGCAGTGTCAAAAATGACGAGATTCCCGATATTTTTTGAAACAGCAAACTCTACTGGTCGAATTAATAATACTTCTAACGTCCCATGCTCGAAATATTGCGACGCCGGTTGTAAGACCTTTTCGATATGGCAATGGGGTCGGCGGAGGAACACTCATTTCAACAAGGAGGGATTTTGGGATGGGCAGACCCAAAGTCTTATATATCGAAGACAACTTTGACAATATGACGTTGGTAAAACGCGTTTTGGAAGTCGAGGGATATGAAGTGATTGAAGCGGGTTCCGGCCTGGAAGGATTAGCCAAAGCAATTGAGAGTTGTCCTGATATAATTATTACCGACATTAATCTCCCTGATATTGACGGCTACGAAGTGACTAATACCCTCAAGAGAGACGTAGGGACGGCTCATATTCCTGTTATCGCGATGACCGCCAATG
>JBFGLD010000151.1:0-9061 GCA_041576335.1 Anaerolineae bacterium
GGCATAAAACCGTCCTCTTTGACATCCGGAAGGGGGGCCTCGGCCCAGTAGGCCGGATCGGTCACGACCGGTTCGATCGACGGCGGACGGTCGTCATGGAAATGGATTCGCGCCCCAAAGGCTGATGGCTCGGCGGCCATTCCGTACTCCACCCAAAAGCCGGGAATCCAAACTGCGTCGGGAAAGCGATCCAGAAGCCCGCGATGGATCTCGAACCAGGTGTCGGGATGGAGAAAGAAATCCAGGGTATTGATCTCGGCGTAGCCGGGCAGCCAGGGGCTGTCTACGATGAGCGCGACCGGCACCTGATCCGGCTCCTCCAATCGCGCGGCTAATTTAAACCTATTCCAGGCTGTTGTCATGATTTTATTCCCTCGTTTCGTTTATTCACAGCAACATTTAGCACATCCTGCCAATCTCGTCAATTCGAATAGGCCTTGAATAGTCGAGCCGGTCCGAGATTTAGGAAAAGACCTGACAGGTTTCCAAAGATAAGGCCGATTGGTCCTAAAATTGGTCCGGTTAGGCCATTTCATTGAAAGATTAGGGCTAAAACCTGTCAGGTCGGAAACATCCTCTAAAATTCTGGATAGGCCTTGAATGATCCACCACATTGACAAGCTAAATCAGCGGTGGCATAATGCCCCATATCTCGTCATGGCTGAACAAGTTGAACCACTCGCGAATTCGATACCCGTTTCATCCACGGTGACGCCCGGTTTTGCCGGGTACGTTCGAAAGGTGCTGGCCGTGGTTGGCAAAGATATCGCCACCGAAATCCGCACCAAAGAGATGATTAGCGCCATGTTTGTGTTTTCGCTGCTAATTATTTTGATTTTTAATTTTGCTTTCGATTTAAGGGCCGAAAACACCCAAGCCCTGGCCCCGGGCGTACTGTGGGTGGCGATTGCCTTTGCCGGAATGTTGGGCTTAAGTCGCAGTTTCATCTTGGAGCGCGACCGGGGGGTATTTGACGACTTGCTGCTGGCCCCGGTCGATCGCAGCGCGATCTACTTTGGCAAAATGATTGGTAATGTACTTTTTATTAGTGTGGTCGAAATTATCATTTTGCCCTTCTTTATCATTTTGTTTAACCAAGCGCTGAGTACTTTGCCGATGCTCGTCGGCGTGGTCATCCTGGGTACGATTGGCTTCGCCGGAGTGGGCACCCTGTTCTCGGCGATGGCGGTTCACACCCGCGCCCGGGAGGTTCTGCTGCCGATCATGCTGTTCCCGGTTGTCGTTCCGGTTTTCCTATCAGCCGTGCGGTTGACGGCGGCCACGCTGGATAATACACCTTTTGACGATGTCAGCCACTGGCTGGCGCTTTTGGTTGCATTTGATACAATTTTTATTGCCATCTCCTTTATCCTCTTTGAGTTTGTGGTCGAGGAGTAGCGATTTGAAGCATGCAGACTTGAGCAATTAAGATAGGGCAGCTTGGCTCGTTTCACCCCACGCCGGGCGTTGGGGGACTTGCCGGGCTAACATTAACATGCCTGAAGCCTTTCATCTTGTAGAAGTACAGGCCTGGAGTGAAGTTTATGGCAACAGAAACCATTCTCTCGCAACAATCGAAAACTGCCGCCGGCGGCTTTGATTGGGGACGTGCTCTTACAATAGCCAGCGCCGTGCTGATGCTTTCCGCACTGTATATAGCGCTGGTGTGGGCACCCGATGCTGCTAATTTGACCTCACCGGCGGAGCGCTTTGCCCAGCGGATTTTTTACTTTCACGTCTCGTCCGCATGGTTAGGTTTTCTAGCATTTATTGTGTCGGCCGCAGGCTCAACTCTTTATTTGATGACGCGTAACCAAAAGTGGGATATTTGGGCGCTTTCATCCGTAGAAATTGGGTTGGCGTTCTTCACGATGGTAATGTTAAGCGGCCCAATTTGGGCCAAACCCACCTGGAATGTCTGGTGGACCTGGGATCCGCGCCTGACTATGTCGACCATTAGTTGGCTGCTTTACATCGGCTACCTCATGTTGCGCGGCGCGGTTGACAATCCGGAGCGACAAGCCCGATTTGCCGCAGTTTATGCCTTGGTCGCGGTGATTTCTATTCCTATCAACTGGATGGCAATCCGCTGGTGGCGAACGATCCACCCGGCGGTGGTGGTGCCGGGTAACAATGCCGATGCGGTTGGCGGTTTTGGCATGTCGGATAATATTCAGTTCGCGCTTCTCTTTTCACTGCTGGCTTTTACCGTATTTTATGTCACGCTCATGTATCATCGCATCAAGCTCGAAAACTTACGCCGCCGAGTTGAGGTATTAAAACAGCATATTTTGTATCGCTGAATATCACGTTGGACAGCGCTATAATAATTTGTAATATAGTCTAGCGCTTCCGTTTGTCGATCATTAGCTGCTAAGCACCAGCTACAAGGCCAGTTTTGAAGGGTCTTTACCGCTTGGTGCAAATAAATTTTAGGATGGCGCAAAATGGGTGATTTGATTTTCTTAGCTGCCGGCTACGCCGTTTTCTGGCTCGTTACGTTCGTTTTTGTGTACAGTCTGGTTGGCCGGCAGCGTCATCTCCAAAAGGATTTAGAGATCCTGGAGCAGTTAACTCGACAGGAGCAAGAAACGGACTGATATATCTAAAGGCTGTTAGCTATTACAAAATCACTTTAAGGATAATGTTAGATTTGTGGTATAGGCTTGGCAGTAGGCGGGTGGCCGCTCCAATAATCCAGGGCGTAAAGCGTTAGTTTCGGACAGCCGGGCGGCAATGTATGGAGAATTACAGAGCCGGGCTTTAACCCGTCTTACAATTTGCAGGTCAATTTTTGGCCCTGAAATTACCGAAACACCCCTGCTGGTCACAAACGAACTACATTAAAAGGGAACAGGAGTTTGCTGATGGGAATCGAAAACATAACAATTTTTGCCGCCTTTATTGCCGGATTACTCTCCTTTATTTCGCCGTGTGTTCTACCTTTGATCCCGGTTTATTTAGGATACCTGACGGGTACAGCGATAGTTGGCGATCAAGCTCCGGATCGCAAAATGGTTTTCTCGCACGCGCTGCTGTTTGTGGGCGGCTTCACGTTTGTCTTCGTTGTTCTATTTGGTTTGCCCATCGGTTTCTTAGGCGGCGCTTTGGGTACATTTGCGCAGTACCTGGTCTGGGTCGGCGGCGCCCTTTTGATAATATTTGGCCTGCATACGATGGGCATCATCACGATTCCTTTCTTTAATATGCAGAAAAAGTTGGAGTACGGGCAGGATCATTCGCCCAGTTATGCTCGCAGCGCTATCGTCGGCATGACCTTTGCCGCCGGTTGGACTCCCTGCATTGGACCGCTGCTGGGAGCGATCTTGACCCTGGCCATCCAGGGTCAGAATGTCGGGTTATCGATGTTTTACCTGTTTGTCTACTCAATGGGCTTGGCCATCCCCTTTCTGGTCACAGCTTGGATGTTGACGGCGGCAACCAGCCGCCTCCGATCGCTTAACCGCTATATGGGACTTATAGAACGCGTTAGCGGGGCTTTCATTATCATCATCGGGGTGTTGTTAGTCACGAACACGTTCACTATTCTAAACACGTACTTCAATCAATTTGTGCCGGAATGGCTTCTGCAATACGTTTAAGCCTCATTCACATCAATTTCACTGACGATAATTTAAGAGCCGAAAAGAGCGAATGTATCGACTAACTCTATATACCAAGCTGAACTGCCATTTATGTGAAGAAGCATATCGTGTCCTGCTGGATATCATCAATGACATTCCTCTGAGAATTGACATCATTGATATTACCCGGTCCCCTCAACAAAATAGTATGACCAAATATGGTCATCGCATTCCTGTCATTGCCATCCCAGGTGCCAATACGGAGCTCGATTGGCCGTTTACTGCGGACGACGTCATAGCGTACCTTAGCCGTTAGTTATTCTCTATCGCCATATACCCCACGGTGTGCGGCCGGCAACATGGCTGCGATGCGCCGCATCATTAGCGTGGTTAATTCTTGGAGTGTTGCATAGTTTTGAGGGCGCAAACTGGCCAGGGCCATGATGTCTAACGGCTCCCCCACCTGAATTTTGATGAGATTATTTCTTATCCGACCGTAACGAAAATCTTGCGTACCAAAAATGGCGGCCGGGATGAGAGGCACCCTGTGTTCAAGCGCCAATTTGACGCAGCCGACTTTGCCCCGCCTTAATTGGGCCTGCTTGCCGCCACGGGCACCTTCGGGAAATATGAACAGCATTTGGCCGGCGGCCAATACTCGTCCGGCCTGAGTTATGGCCCATTTATCTCCTATGCCCCGGTTCACGGGAAAAGCACCACCCTTACGCAGGCCCCAACCCAACCCAGGAATGTCAAACAATTCTTTTTTGGCCATCGCAAAGGGATGTCGTGGCAAATGTGCACCATAGAAGATCATATCAAGCATGTTGATATGATTTGAAGCCAAAATACAGGGGCCGCTGGCGGGTATATTCTCAAATCCGGCACACTCTACTTTGGCCAGAGGACGAAAGACAGCCCGCCCAACCAATTTGATAATGTGCAAAATAGTTGTCTCGTGGGTATACCAGGTGACCGAGTCCTGCCAATCTACTTTTTTTCCATTTATAGATCTTACGTTTCCGTTGTCTTTCAACTGTCTCGCTGTCAATCCCTAGTCACTGCCACTTATAGCGCTTAATACTTGCCGGCTATGGGCAGCAGGCTTAACCTTACGGAAAATTTTTTCAATTTTTCCTTCGCGGTCGATTAAGAATGTAGTGCGTTCATTTCCCCAATAAGTTCGGCCGTACATATTCTTCTCGACCCACACCCCATATTTTTCCGCTACTTCGTGGCCGTCGTCGGACAGCAAGATAAAGGGCAGATTTTCCTTCTGTTTAAATTCAGCCTGCTGCTTGACCGAGTCGGGGCTTACCCCAACAACCACGGTGTCTGCTGCTTCGTACTCCGGGAAATCATCACGGATTCCCTGGGCTTGAACCGTTCAACCACTGGTCATCGCTTTAGAGAAGAAGTAGAGAACAACTCTTTTTCCCCGCAAATTCGAGAGCTTCCACGGTTTGCCCGAATCATCAAGCAATTCAAAATCAGGCGCAATATCATGTTCGTTAAGCACTTTAACCTCCTATAGGTATAAAATTGGTCGTGCGCAATTATCCGAATAATCTTAGTCGTGCCATACGGGCGAGTGGAAATTTCGTCGTTTAATATCCTAATCTCCACTCGCCCATTCTCAATAAATTGAGCTTGAATTAGGTTAATGCGGTTTTGCCGGAATCATCTACTTTGCGGTGATGCTCCTCATCCATGGTCACTGCCAAGGCCAAGAATCCTAAAAGATAGCCCAAATAGTTGGGCTGTAAAAAGCGTGAAACGTAAAAAAATACCAGCAGGAAAATCACATAGCCATATAGCATAGTCGGCATGGTGTTTTTGCGGACCTGTCGCCCCGAGAGCAGCAGCAGCAACGGCACCGAAATAAGCAGTCCGGGAATGATAAACGGCCAATAGTCAAACCGATCGGATACCCCGCCCAGGGCCAACACGTAATTGCTGGCCCCCCAGCCCCAAATTTGATATCCGGTCGGCCCCAGTCCTGCCGACCAGCGCCAGACATCATCAACCATCGCCTCAGGATTCCATGCGAACCAAGGCCCGACCGCGAGCAGGACCACGACCGGCAGGGTCCAGCATCGGCGCAGGAGTGCTGCGAAGTGGGTGGCCCAGCTGGTCAGCGGCGGCAGGAGCTTGGGTCCCCACCGGTCGCGCACCAGGTAAAGCAGCCAAAAAGGAGCCAGGAACCAGGCCGTCGGTTTGCTGGCGCAAGCCAATCCAAAGGCAGCCGATCCAAGCAGTGACCGCCTTACACCCGGGTTAGTCCCACGTGGCCGCACCAGCCATAACCCCAATACAATCCAAGCCATCACAAACGGATCGTTTTCGCCAAAAATCAGGCTGACACCGGCAATCGGGTTAAGCCCAATCACGGCAACGGCAACTCGTTGCTCTTGTGGTCGCCGGACCAGCTGCTGAACCAAAACAAGTGTGAGCGCGAACAACAACAAATAAACCATGCGCTCATCAAACCAGCCAATTAGGGCTTGGCTCGACAGATAGAACGGCGCCGAAAACACAAACGTCCAGGGTAGATACGGGAAGTGGTACAGCGCCGTGCGATATTCGGAGAAACCCCATTCGGCCATTGCCGTATCGACGTAATCCTCGACATATGGGTTCAGCCCCTGCAAAAAATATTCAGTCGTGACCTCGGTTTGGATCACACCACCGTCGTGGGCATAGCTGGCCGGCCCGGCAAGTTGACGCAGGTTAATAAGCAAGATTGTTTTCCCGAACACCAACAGCCCGATCAAGCCGTAAATGAGGCCAAGTTTCAGCCGATGGATCGTTTGGCTGTGCTGTTCGCTGCCAAAAACATCGACCAGCAAATAAATAATTAGGAGACCGATCGCGGTCACAATCAGCAGCATGCTAACCGGATCAGTCTCCGGGTGGGCCAGCAAATCCAGACTCCAGGCGGGCCACCAATCATCGACCAGGCGCCGTACATCCTCGTGGCGCTGGGGGAGCGCATTGTCCGCCAGAGTGTCGATCCGAATCCGAGCAATGACCAGCGCAAATAGCAAGAGAACGTCAAAAGATTTTTTCAAACGCCTTTCCTCAAGGCGGCCATTATACCACGATACCGGGTTAGTTAAAACTCGGTCCGGATTAAACGCCTAACCTCCCATTTCCCTACCTCTCCTGTCCCGTTCACAACCCTAAAATCACCCGGGCGATATTGAAATAAATAAACAGTCCGGTGGCATCGACCAGCGTACTCATCACCGGACCGGAAACAACTGTGGGGTCAATATTTAAGCGAGAGGCCAGCAGCGGCAGCAGCGAACCGGCCCCGGTGGCCCATAATACAATCGCCAGGATAGAGACAGAGACCGTAAACGCGAGCGCATAATTATTTGGAATCCAAATACTTACCAAGAAAAAGGCCAGCACTGCCATACCAATCCCCATCGTAAGCCCGATTCCGATCTCGTGCAGCCAAACTCGCCAGGTATCGTCCCAATCAATATCGCCCACAGCCATAGCTCGAATGATTGTCGCCGTCGTTTGTGAGCCGGCATTCCCGCCGGTACCGATCAGTAGGGGGATAAAAATGGTCAAGGCAACCATGGCCTGGACCTGCTCTTGAAACGAGTCCATGACCCAACCGGTTAGGGTGGCGGTAAAGAAGAGCAGCAGCAGCCAGCCAATGCGTTTGCGGGTAATTTTGAGAATGCTCGTATCCAAATAGGCCCTTTTGAGCGGCTCAGCCCCCCCTAACCGCTGAATATCTTCCGAGGCTTCGTCTTGAATAACGTCTACTAAATCATCTATGGTAATGATACCCAGCAATATTTTGTTTCTATCTACCACGGGTAAGGCCAGCAAATCGTAACGCTGCATCAGGTCTGCACACTCTTCCTGGTCTGTTTCCGCAGTCACGGAAATCACGTCCGGACTCATGATGTTCATAATCGGGGTTTGTGGAGCGGCCACAATGAGTTGGCGCAGGTTCACCACGCCCGCCAGCCGGTTAAGACGATCGGTTACAAAGAGATAGTAGATGGTCTCTTCGTCAGGATGCCAGGCTCTAATGGCTTCGATACTCTGCCCGGCCGACCAGCGGCGCTGAAGGGCCAAATATGAAGTCGTCATCAGGCCGCCCGCCGTATCGTCGGGGTAATCGATAAGATGTTTTACTTTGTCGGCCAGGCGGAGTTTAGTCAGGACGGCCGCAGCCTGGCGTGATTCCAAATCATCAAGCAAATCGGCGGCTTCGTCCGGCTCCATCTCGTCAACGATGCGCACCAGGGTACTGAGCGGTAATTGGACTGCAAGCTCTGCAGCATCTTCGTCGTAGAGTTCTTCGATGATGTCGGCGGCATCGGCCGGGTTTATTTGGGGGAGTAGCGCAGTTTGGTGCTGATCATCCAGATCGGCAAACACTTCAGCCTGGTCGGCCGGGCGGAGTGCTTCGATAATGGATGTGGCCGTAGCGAGGTCATCTGATTCTAAGGCTGTTCGCATTTGCGACAGCACGCCTTCCAGAAATATCTGCTCCATGAAAACACCTCCGAATGATATGTTATCCCCGGAGGCACTCTCGAGGAGCGCGTCCGTGGATTATGTTATCCGCTTTTTTTTACAGCGTCGGGAGCGGGACCAATGTCCCTGACTACTGGGCAAACTATCGTGCACCATTACACCTTTAGCTTAATCTGAAACTTCGCACTGGAAATATCGTGTATTGCCTGACATTTTAAAGGAGGGTCGGTACTTTGTCAAAGCAAATAGTATAAAAGGCCTACCTTGACAAAGTAAAACCTTGGCTCTACCATGCAGCCATTCAAATCAAATTCTTGGGCGGAGATAACAGCTCTTTAATTCTCAAACGCTATCTCCGCGATAGCGCCTTTGTCCTCAAAAATCACGATCAAAGACCTAAATCTATCTCTCCGCGACCGGCCCCCTATTCTTCACGGGATCAGCCTCGACATTACCACCGGCAAAATTGTGAGCCTTATCGGGCCAAGCGGCAGCGGTAAATCAAGCCTGCTGCGCTGTCTTAACCGTCTGTGGGAGCCGCCGCTCAATAGCGTATTTTTGGACGGCGTCGACATTACCACCTTGGATGTCCTCACCTTGCGACGGCGAGTGGGTATGCTTTTCCAAAGCGCCGCTCTGTTCGAAGGAACCGTAGCCCACAATATCGCCTACGGCCCCGGCCTATGCGGCCAATCCCTTTCGGAAAAACGCATGGTTCAACTGCTGGCAATGGCCGGCCTGGAAGCCAACCTGGCCCATAAATCGGCCGGCGAACTCTCGGGAGGGCAGGCCCAGCGGGTCGCCCTAGCCCGTACCCTGGCCAATGAACCGGAGGTGTTGCTGCTCGATGAACCTACCAGCGCCCTCGATCCGGCTGCAACTCATCGGGTCGAAGAAACCATTCTTCACCTGCGAGACCGGTTAGGGCTGACCGTTGTCTGGGTGTCCCACGCCATCGAGCAGGTTGA
>JBFGLD010000152.1:0-9054 GCA_041576335.1 Anaerolineae bacterium
CAGCCGATGTAAATCAATAGCTTTTGTGGGACAATATGAGGGTCAATAGTGAATTAAGAGTGTGTAAGGTTGGATTTTAGGGGACCGTTATGACTAAGTATGGATGGATACGCATGGCCGCAATTATCACCATTATTGGAGTCGCTATTTTGATGGCCGGCTATCGGCTGACTCAACCGGAACCGGAGCTTGTTGTGGCCGATCGCGCTCGGGTAAAGACGTCACCGGCAGCGGAGAGGGCGCTAAGTCTCCAAGCGACGACTATCGAGGACCTTGAAGTTCGCCGGGGGCCGGCGGCATCAAGGCAGATGGTGGTGTTCTATAATGAAGAGTTTGATTACCACATTGATTACCCATTTAGCTGGAACTTGACCAAACTTGCCGCTAATTTGGTGCTGTTTGAGTCTCCTGACGGAGATACCAGCCTAAAGGTAGAAGCGGTTGGCCCGCTTCCTGCCGATGGCTTGGCCCCTTTGGTCGATCGCAGCATGAGCGATGAGTTGGTGATCAACCGCCAACTCCTTACCGTCCACGGCGCTCCGGCCGAACGGGTGATTTCTCTCTCCGAAACCCTTGGCACGCAAGTGACAAATTTCTTCATCGATGGTGATACGTCGGCCTATGTCATTACCGGCCAAGGCGAGCAGCGTACGATTGAGATGATGGCCCGTTCCTTTAACGCACCCCATTTGGTGGCGCGGCGCTAGCCCTTCTAGACCTTTTCAGATGTCCACACCCCCGGCGTTTTAGGGGGTGTTTTTTTTGACAGAAACTTCTCCGAAGTCACTTAATTCGCATCTGCCAGGAAGATCTATTTGCTCCCCCCATTTGCCTCTGGTATACTTTTTTGGCTCGACGCACGCTTTGCCCTTGTCGGCAGGGCGAGGGCCAGGCCAGATCACAGCCTCCAATGATTCCGGGGCTTGATTTTTGCCGGTCGGCTTTGGTAAATAATTCCCCATATTTCGACATCAGCTTCGAAGAAGTTGGATTTGGCGACAGTCCGGCCTTTTTGCGAAAGGAAGTTGACAAACCAACCCTTTATGATGTAATATATATTGTAAGTTCAATAAATTTTGAAAGTTTAGTATAGACAGTTAACGGCTCAAATGCTCATTGATACTCATTGTCACCTAAACTTCGAGGCATTTGACAAAGATCGCGCGGTCGTATTGGAACGGGCAAAACAGGCTGGGGTAGCCGCCGTTATCAATCCCGGCACTCATTTGAGAGATAGCCGCCAAGTCGTGGCCCTATCTGAAGAAATCCCTGAATTGTATGCAGCCATTGGGTTTCATCCCAATGACGCGGCCGATTGTGATGAGGCAGCATTGGCTCAACTGAAACAGTTGTCCTCAGCTCCAAAAGTGGTCGCAGTTGGTGAAATTGGGCTAGACTACTACTGGGATGAGGCGCCTCGCCCGGTCCAGTGGGCGGTTTTTGAAAATCAGCTGGCCCTGGCCAAGGAAATTGACAGGCCGGTTATTATTCATCAGCGCGACTCGGCCGCTGATACAATGGCTATTCTGCGGCAATGGGCAGCCGATAGAATCCGCCCGGGTCTCGTATTACACTCTTTTTCGGGCGACCAGGCTATGGCTGAAGAAGCGGTTGACTTGGGCTTTTATATCGGCATCAGCGGGCCGGTAACGTTCAAAAACGCTCGTGAATTGCCAAATATTGTGGCTTCGCTGCCTGCGAACCGCTTAATCGTCGAAACAGATGCACCCTTTCTGAGTCCGCATCCGTATCGCGGCAAACGTAACGAACCGGCCCGCGTTAAGCTGATCGCTGAGCGTTTAGCCGAGTTACAGCAGCGCTCGCCGGTTGAAATGAGCCGCCTCTTAACCGAAAATGCACTTACCTTGTTTAAGACGATTAAGCTTTGATTCGCAGCCTAAGGATAGACTTTGGGTCAAAAATACGCACCTGATCAAGCACTAACAAAACGAGAGGAAGTTAATGACACAGGTAAATACGCTGCTAGACCTTGTAGCAGAAGATATGAGACAAGTTGAAAATAAAATGCGCTCCGGCATCGCGGCCCGTTATAAAGATTTGCAGGCTGTAGTTGACTATTTGATGGGGGCCGGGGGCAAACGGCTTAGGCCCACTTTAACCCTTATGGCGGCCAACTTCTACCCGGTTGACAAGGAAAAATCATTTTCTTTGGCGGCTGCGGTCGAATTGTTACATACGGCGACCCTGGTTCATGACGATTTGATCGACAATTCGCTCTTCCGGCGCGGTTTGCCCACCTTGAACGCAAGTTGGACCCCTGGGGCTACCATCCTCACCGGGGACTACCTGTTTGCCCGTTCGGCCGGATTAGCTGCCGAAACTGAAAACGTGCGGATTATCTCGATTTTTTCTCAAACGTTGATGACAATCGTTGGTGGCGAATTGCAGCAACTTTTTAACGATGGTCACGGTAATGTTCCTACCAGAGAAGAATATAACCAGCGCATCTATGCCAAGACCGCCTCGCTTTTTGCTGCCGGGACTCAGTCGGGAGGAATTCTCTGCGGCGCGACCGAAAAAGAGATCCAGACGCTGCACGATTACGGTTATCATTTGGGACTGGCTTTCCAAATTGTTGACGACGTCCTCGATTTTAGAGGTGATGAGGACAGGATGGGCAAACCTGTTGCCAACGATTTGCGTCAAGGAATCGCAACGCTGCCGGTAATTCTCTTCAATGAACAAGTGCCTAATCACCCCACTATCATGAAAGCGGTTCGTCGCACGTCGATTTCTAATGAAGAGATATTAGCGGTTGTCGCGGCGATCCAAGCTTCCGGCTGCGTCGAGGCGGCGCTGAATGAAGCCCGCCGCTTTGCCAGTCAGGCCCAGACGGATCTCGAAATTTTGCCCGATAATGAATACCGCCGGGCGATGCACGGCCTGGCCGATTACGCCGTGGCTCGAGATATTTGAAAATCTAGCGGATACGGACTTGTTTCTGGACGGGCTTATCGGTTAGGCCGGTTGCCGCAGCGAAACGTAGACCCGGGCCTACTCACATGTTGCGGCTGAGCTCACAATAAAGCCCCGCACCCAGGCGCAGAGGGATATGCCGGCTACGGTCTTACAAATTATGATTGGCTAGGGTGGAGCAATCGGGAGAACGAGGTGGATTTATCCATCATCATCGTTAATTGGAACGTCAAGCGATTGCTCCAAGAATGTTTGCAGGCGATCGAGCGTGCTTGCCAAGCCACGCTCAATCTAACGGTCGAAATCATCGTTGTTGACAACGCCTCGAGCGATGGCAGCCCGCAGATGGTGCGCCAGGCCTTTCCGCGTGTAAACCTAATTGCCAGTAACGAGAATTTAGGTTACGCTCGGGGAAATAATGCCGGGGTAGCGGCTGCTAACGGACGCTGCCTCTTCTTACTTAATCCGGATACCGTCATTAGTCCTAGTACCCTGACGACCATCGTCGACTACCTCGAGACGAACGACAAAGTTGGCGCTTTGGGGCCACAGCTCCTCTGGCCCGATGGGACGGTTCAATCTTCTCGCCGCCGCTTTCCGACCCTGGGCAGCCTCTTTTTGGAAAGTACGCTGCTGGGGCAGTGGTTCCCGTACAATCGAATTATCCGCCATTATCACATGGCCGATCGATCGCCGGATCAACCCCAAAAAGTAGATTGGGTGGTCGGGGCGGCCCTGCTAATCCGGCGTGAAGCCTGGCAACAAGTCGGCCCGATCGACGGAGATTTCTTTATGTATTTTGAAGAAACCGATTGGTGCAAGCGCAGCGCTGCAGTTGGCTGGGAAACGCACTATCTACCGGCGGCACAAGTTATTCACTTCGAAGGTAAATCAAGTGAGCGGATTGTTGCGGACCGCACCTTACGCTTTCAGCGCAGCAAAATTCACTATACTCGCAAATATTTTGGCCAGGGTTGGGCCACCACCCTGCGCCTATTCTTGTGGCTGACGTATGCGATCCAATGGCTTGAAGAAGGTACAAAATGGCTGATTGGCCGGCAGCGGACTGTTCACCGCGAGCGCATGCTGGCTTATGGACAGGTGCTGCGCGAGTTGTGAAAGTGAAACGGGTTTTGAGAGGTCCTGATGATCAAGATCATTTTCCTCACCGGCGAATATCCGCCGATGCAGGGTGGTATCGCCGACCACACAGCCTATTTGGCCCACCATCTGATCGACCTGGATGTGGCCCCTGCTATTTTAATTAGCCGCCGGTGGCTAGCAACTGATGCTGATGGCCCCTATTTTGTGGCTGATGTTATGGCCCGCCATCCTCCCATTCATCCCCTGCTTCCCGGTTGGGGTTGGCGCTGCTGGCCGGGCGTGACCCGTTTTTTGGAAACCTACCGGCCTGAGGTGCTGCATATTCAGTATCAGGCGGCAGCCTTCGATCTGGGCGGTTGGGTCAACTGGATGCCCTGGTATTTGCAGCGGCGGGGATTTACTACGCGCATCGTGACCACGTTTCACGATTTGCGCGTACCCTACATTTTCCCGAAGGCGGCCCCGCTGCGTTGGCAGTCGGTGCTGGCCCTTGCCCGACATAGTCACGCGGTCATCTGCACCAACCGCGAAGATCTGCAAACCCTTCAAACTCACTTGTCGCTCAGCCATTACCAAAGCCCCGAGCGCCAACCTTCTAACCTCCCCACGCCCTCAGCACCCCTCACGTCGCTCATCCGTCTCGGCAGTAACGTCGAACCCCAGCCGCCGCCCAATTTCGACCGCGCTGTCTGGCGAAAAAAATATAACAGCAACGGCGATACGCTGTTGTTAGCCTACTTTGGTTTTCTAAACGAGAGCAAGGGTGGCGAGGAGTTAATAAAGTCGTTGGCCCTGGTACGACGCCAGGGAATTGATGCCCGCCTGCTGCTCATTGGCGGTGATGTAGGCCACGCCGATCCGACCAACGTGGCCTCTACTCAACGGGTGCAGGCTCTCATCGATCGTCACGTCTTACACGACGTTGTCTACCGCACCGGTTATGTGGACCTACCCGACGTCTCGGCTAATTTACTGGCGGCCGATGCGGTGGTGATGCCCTACCGCGATGGTGTCTCTTTTCGGCGTACGACCTTGATCGCGGCTTTGCGTCACGGCTGCCCGGTGGTCAGTACGTTTCCCGGCGACACTAACCATATTCCTGAAATTCGCTCCGGCGAAAATATGCTGCTGGCTCCGCCCGGCAATGCGGAAGCCCTGGCCCAGACGATTGTGGTGTTAGCCAATAATACGGCATTGCGCAGGAGATTGGCAGCCGGCGCCCAACAGTTGGGCAGCCTATTTGAGTGGCCTCAGATTGCGAGGGACACGCTGGCCTTGTATCGGGCGCTCTTGTAGGGTGACAATTAGTAAAATCCGGGAATTGATGGCACAATGGGTTTTGGTTTCACAAAAAGCTGGTAGAGAGCTTAAATGCAAAGTAAAACTCTTACCAGGGTAGACTTGCAGAGATTTATTGACCAACACCACCTTGAGGCGGTGATTTTACCAATGCGCGAGCATACCCTGACCGTACCGGATGCAGCCCAAGCCTTGGGTGTAGAAACTGATCAAATTATCAAATCCCTGGTCTTCCTGGTTCAGGACGAACCCCTGCTGGTCATCAACAACGGTGTGGCCAAAGTCGATCGGCGTAAAGTCGCGGTCCGATTAGGCGTGGGTCGAAAAAAGGTAAAGTTTGCCAGTGCTGAGCAAGCTCTGGAAATTACCGGTTTCATTGTCGGCAGCATGCCCCCTTTCGGTCACCTTCAAAGACTGCGTACCTTGGTCGATCCGGCCGTCGCCGAACTCGAGGTTATTTTTGGAGGGGGTGGTGATACGAATGCGATGATGCAGTTGACGCCAACTGAGTTACTGCGAATTACCGAAGCCGAACTCGCAGAGGTTTCGGAGTAAGCAGGCGACGACTTAAGTTTAAAAGGAAGAAACTCTCCGGGGGAAGAGAGTTTCTTGAAAGGAGAAAGGAGGAATATTTTCCTATGTGATAATTGTAACACAATTAGGTTTGAATCTGGTTTGAATCGACGCATATCGCCAAATTCATGCGAAGAAGACTTTCCTCATCGTTGTTACGTTTTCACTATCCTGTTCGTTGGTCCGGATGTAATTTTGACAGCTAGGCCAAGTGGGATTATACTAAAAGTCCTTTCTACACCAAGTTCCCGAAAAAAGTAGATCAATAAATTGCTCGGCGGTTCATCAGAGCCATGTTAGGACCTTTGCTTCTGGGCTGCCACGCGCCTCGCCTGCGGTATAACGAATAACGGGTGGAAATTGAAAAATCCTCTAATGGATGCTCGAGAGACAGTCGAGACATACGATGTAACAAAATACAAGCGCCCCTCTGTCACGGTTGACGTTGTTATCTTCAGTATTCTTGATGAGCAGCTTAAAGTGCTGCTTGTCAAGCGAAAGGCGTGGCCATATGAGGGCACGTGGGCGATCCCGGGGGGCTTCGTGCGCCTGGATGAAAGCCTGGAAGCTGCAGCTTATCGCGAATTAGCTGAGGAAACAAACGTAACCCGTGAACAGGTTTATTTAGAACAGCTTTACACCTTCGGCGATCCGGATAGGGACCCGCGCACGAGGGTAATTACGGTTGCCTATTTTGCCCTCGTTGCAGCAGACCAGCTTTCGCCACAAGCCGCGAGCGATGCGGAAGACGTCAGCTGGTTTTCGGTGTATGATTTTCCGCCGTTAGCTTTTGATCACGCCGATATTTTGGATTACGCCTTGACCCGGCTGCGCTATAAACTGGAATACACGGCCGCAGGGTTCCAGCTTTTGCCCGAAAAGTTTACCCTACGAGAGTTGCAAGATGCTTACGAGATTATCCTGGGTACAAGATTGGATAAAGGAAATTTCCGCAGCAAGCTGCGTAAAACCCAGGTTGTCGAGCCGGTTGACGGCTACCGTGATACCGGTGGGCGTCCGGCACGATTATATTGCTTTCGCGAAGATGCCGTCGCTGAGATAAAGGCGCGGCGTCTATTTCCCTAAACTAAGGGCAGGCAGCTAATCAAAAAGCTAGATAGATAGCTAGCTGTCCTGCGAATATTCCATCCTGCTAATAGGAGTGACAATGCAAACATTAGCCATTTTGATGGCTGGTGGGGCGGGCACGCGTCTCACCGTGCTCTCAGAAAAAAGGGCCAAACCAGCCGTTCCATTTGCGGGCAAGTACCGTATCATTGACTTTACTCTTTCGAATTGTGTTAATTCCGGAATTTATGATGTGGCGGTGCTGACCCAATATCGTCCCCATTCGCTCAATGCTCACATTGGCATTGGGAAACCTTGGGATTTGGACCGGCAGCGTGGCGGGGTTCATCTGCGGCAGCCATATCAGGGCAGCAGCGCGGATCTGGACTGGTATCGAGGTACTGCCGATGCAGTCTACCGGAACCTCGATTTCATCCAGGAAAAAAATCCGGATGTGGTTTTGATCCTTTCCGGAGATCATATCTATAAGATGGATTATCGCCCAATGCTGGCTTACCATCGTGAAAAAGGGGCCGATCTGACCGTAGGCGTAATGGAAGTCCCCTTGGAGGAAACCGATCGCTTTGGGATCATGATGGTGAATCGCAACATGCGGATTACAGAGTTTCACGAAAAACCTAAAGACCGTGACAAAGGCTCGCTGGCGTCGATGGGTATTTATATTTTTAATACAGATGTGTTAGTTCAGCGGCTGTCCGAGGGAACGCCCGAGTCGCCGCGGATCGACTTTGGTAAAGACGTCATCCCGAATATGCTGGCTCAAGACAAGGTTTACGCATATTCCTTCGAGGGCTATTGGGTTGATGTTGGAACCGTTCAATCCTACTGGGAAACCAATCTTGCTCTGGCTGACCCGACCAACGGCGCGCTTAATCTACACGATCCCGATTGGATCATCCACACCCGGAGTGAAGAACGCCCGCCAGTGAAGTTGGGACCGCAAGCGCAAGTAATCAATAGTCTTGTATCAAATGGCTGCGTTATCCGGGGGCGCGTAGAACGCTCCGTTCTTTCGCCGGGGGTGTATGTATCGCCAGGCGCCATTGTGCGCGAATCTGTGATCATCAATGATACGTGGATTGGTCCCGGGGCTGTTATTGACCGAGCTATTATTGATGAAAACGTGGTCGTGGGCCCCGGTACCTACTTGGGAGTCGGTGAAGATATGACCCCAAACCGTGAAATGCCTGATAAAATCAGTACCGGGATCAATGTTGTTGGGGCGGGGGCTCAGATGCCCGGTGGCTTGCGAATTGGCCGAAACGTGCTCATTCACTGCAACCGGCTGGAAGGCGACTTTCCGGGTCCTGAAATTGCCAGCGGGGAGGCAATATAATAACGATGAAAACCTTAGTGATGATAATGGCTGGCGGTGCCAGCGAAGATTTGAGTGTGCTGACCGCCGTGCGATCTGAACCGGCTATTCCATTTGGAGGGAAGTTTCGGATCATCGACTTTCCCCTCTCAAATTGTGTCAATTCAGGGTTCTACAATGTGGCCTTGTTGACCCAATACATGCCGCGGTCTCTCAACGATCACGTGGGTGTGGGTAAGCCCTGGGATTTGGACCGTTCTCAAGGTGGGGTGCGCCTCTTGCAGCCTTACTTGGGGCCAGGACAAAGCGGCTGGCAGCGCGGAACGGCCGATGCAGTGCGGCGCAACATGGACTTCGTGGATGAACAACGGATTGATAGTGTGTTGATTTTGGCCGGGGATCATATCTATAAAATGGATTATCGGCCGATGCTCACTTTTCATCAGCAAATGAAAGCAGATGTTACCATTGCCGTTCGCCGGGTAAGTCCTTTCGAAACTCATCGTTTTGGTATTGTGAGCGTTGGTAACGATTTGCAGGTTACCGGATTTAAAGAAAAACCGCGTCGTTCCAAACAGACGCTGGCGTCGATGGGGATTTATGTGTTTCGTTTTGAAGTGTTAAGGGAGGTGCTGGCAGAACAAAAGCTAAATGATTTTGGGCGTGATGTGTTGCCCGCTATTGTGAATACGCATAAAGCTTGTGCCTATACGTTTGAAGGCTATTGGGCTGATGTA
>JBFGLD010000153.1:0-9049 GCA_041576335.1 Anaerolineae bacterium
AGAAAACATAATTCTCTGGCGCGCCAAACGGCAGCATAATTGCATTATAGAACTTGAACTTCGGTTTCATTTCGGTGTTGTTGCCGAAACGAGGGGAATCTAGCGAAGGACAATCGACAGGAAAAGCGTAAAGGGGGACACATCAAAGAACCCGACACTTGTTAAGGAGTCGTGGCGGGCTAGAACGTCATGATTCTGGCCAAAGTTAGATAAAGTGAGCGTTCCGCGCCATTCAGCCTGCTGCGGCGTCACCTGGCTAAGGCTAATGGAACCGGTGTAGGTTGTGCTAAGGGCCGCGACTCCATTGAAGCTGCCGGCGACGGGTGAGTTGGGGGCACCGATTAATAAGTGCGGCATGGGTGCCGAACACGGATGCACGCTCTGAAATTGTGGAATGTGCATCCGTGTCGGGTCGATGTCGTCAGGTTAAGACTAGTTATCCTTCCGTTAATGGAGAATGAGAGGGAGGAAAGTAGTATATATATTCTTGGAGATCAGGATTTTCGTTGCCGTGTTGATAGTTTCTCCCCCATCTCCGTCACGGACCCGAACCCGCACCGTGTAAAGGCCACTCGACGGGTAAATATGGACGGCGGCGTTGCCGCTCTGGTCCACAATATCGTAACTGCCGTCATTCTCCCAGTCAAAGGAATAGGACAATACGTCGGCGCCGGGGTCGGTTGCATTAATGGTTACAGTGACCGGATTCCCGTCTTCAGTGAGGCCGCTCTGGCTCACCGACGAAATAACGGGTGGAAGGTTGGCGATATTGGCCGTTGTCGTCGTCGTTTGGCTTAATCCCCAGCTGTCCGTTACGCGCAAGGCGGCGTTGTAAAGGCCATCGTCCGGCCACAGGTGTGAAATAGATGCCCCGCTGGCATCGTCAAATTGCCCGTCATTATCCAGATCCCAGGCAAAGGTCAAGCTATCGCCATTGGGGTCACTCGCCGAGCCGGTAAGCGGTAGAAACTGACCTTCACTGCCCGCATAGGGCCCGCCGGCGTTAGCCTGTGGGGGAAGATTGTGAACGATTATCGTGGCGTACTCTGTCATGCCCTCGGCGGTGACCCGAACCGTATTAGTGTAGCTGCCCGCGCTCAGCGCGGCAGTAAAAAGACCGCTGTTATTAATCGTGCCACCACCATTGATAACCTGCCAATTGTATGCAAGGCCTTGAATCGGACGATTATTATCATCATAGATTTGGGCATTAAACTGCTGCGACGCGTTCGGGTTCAGTGCTGCCGAAATCGGGCTAAGCAGCAGACTGCTAGGCCCCAAATACTGGATGGTGACTTGCTGCAGCTCGGGCGATGCGACGACATCGGTAGTGGCTAATTCCGCCATATATTGAAAATAGCGCCCGCTGGGGCTGGTGATGTCAGCGCCACTGCCGGAAAGGGGCGCAGACCAGTTCGACCAACTGTTCCCATCAATTGACGTACGGGTACGGAATGAAAGTGAGGTGGCGGCCGGTTCGTCGGCCGCCCAATTTAGGGTGGTCCAGTTGACAACCTGTCCTGCGTCCTGCACACACGAGACATGGGTGCCGTTGGGTTCTTCATAGTAATCAACGCGGACCCAATCACTATCGATCGTTCGGCCGGTGTTTATAGTGTACAGCCAAATAAAGGCTGGCTGGGTGAATACCGGCGTGGCAAAAGAGTGAGTCCGTCTAAGTACCCCATCAACGTAATAGTCAAACGTTTGCCACTGGTCCACAACCACCCGAAACGTATGAAATTCCGATATGCTCACACCACTGATGAGATGTCGAGTCGGACCTGGATTGCTGGGGTGGTAACTGTTGGCGAAAAGATTCATGTTATCATCGGTAATAAAGAGTCCATTCGGGTAGCCCCCCACCTGGTTCGGTTTGCCAAAGCCAAAATCGCCCCAACCGGTATTCGGATCACCAAATCTTATCCTGCTTTCCAGAGCAATTCTGGTTTGTGAAAAGTTGGTTTTGGAGCGGACCCAGCTGTTGTCGAGGGTAACGAGGCTGTTTGCCACACTCGGAAACACCCCATAGCCCGAGTTAATGCTGCCGCTCAACCAGCGCGTGTTATCAAGCTTTGTTCCCGGAAAGTGATCGGCCAACAGGGGAACCAGGCGTATTTCGCCGTCGTTATAGCCGGTTACAACTGCGTTGGTTAATACGCCACAGGCTTGAAAATCGGCAATTGTCGTGTGCGTCACGACGCCGTTTGAGCTACTTTGAGCCAAAGCGATTTTTGGCTGGACTACGCCCAGTCCTGGTAATAATCCAAGCGCTAACGTGAGCAGCGTGACCGGCCCAACAATTACGCTCAATAACTTTAAGAGCATTCGGAAGTTATGTTGTCCGGTTTTAGGGGAGATTAAGTTGATCGGAACCATCTGGGCACCTCTTTCTTTATCGTTGATTTCATTCGCCCAAACCGCATAGATTTCAAAAAGCCCTGCAGTCTTAATAATGCAAGAAACGGTGAGTTTCTCTTTAGGTTTAGAAAATTCGGCTTCACACCCGGCATTGTAGCAAACTCCGGTATGAAAACGGTGTGAGTCGACAAATTGACATTGTGCTCTCGCCCCTCTATGGTTTTTAGAATTCTTTAAGCCCATTAAGCAGACGCAGCCAGGCGTCATTAGAAAATTTATTTGGCCAGTTCGGATCAGACCAATCAATTGGCCCTTCAGAAATGTCGAAAAGCGTATGCTCGGTGTGCGGCGCGACGTAAAAACTGGCCCCATCATCATAAGCGGCCCTATGCGCCTGGACCGCGCCGGCAGCGATAGCAGCTAAGTTGGGCTCGCTATCCGACACCACGATGTGCAGCGGTGCTTTGATGGCCAGAATCTTTTCGTTTTCCACCAGGTTGGACAGTAGAAACACCGCGGTGGGCCGGTGAATTCTCGCAAACTCGACAAAGTGGTCCGCCAGAATTTGAGAACCGATGCTTTGAGCCACGATAAAAACACGCTCCGGGTCAAAGCCGCCGTTTGTTATCACCGCCCGGTAGGCCGCCAGCGCGTCGTTCGCTTCGCAGCAGCCATAAACACCACTACTCTGTCCGTTGCCACGCTTATCAAAGCGAAAAACCGCATAGCCGGCCGGAACGAGTCGCGCTGCCAGATATTGGTACGAGTCACGGTCTACCGGCCCGGAATGGTGAATAATGAAAACCAAAGGAGGCCGGGTCTGGTTGCGAGGCCAATCAATTTGGCCGGCCAGGCGCGTGCTGTCGCTGCTCTGAAACGAAAGCTGCTGGGTAGCCGCCTCAAATGATATTAGTTTTATGTCTGTTCGCTCCGGCGGCTCTGCTGCCTTGGACGAACTTGCGCGCTGGCAGCCCATTAGCAGCGTCAAGGCCAGGAACAGCAATGCGTACTTGAGAGTTAAGGAATTAGGCATACCACACGTCAATTTTATGCCGGCCAGGTGGCACCAAAGCCAGGGCGTGTGGGTTACGTTCCCCCTCCCGCTGAACGGTAACGGGCGTTGGCCGACCGTCAACTTCAATTCGAAAAATGGGCTTGGTTTCGCTGATCGCCGGCAAACGGACGGTTAAATCGAAGTTGTCCTTCGCCGCGGCCAGTAAGTGAAAGGTAAGCCGGTGTTCATGCTTATTCCAACTTAAATCGTAAAATTGAGCACTATCTCGGCAGCGCACAAACTCAAGGAAACGGGCGGCGCTCCAAATAGGAATACCTCTTTCGGCAGCATGGGCCAGGGTACCCTGAGCCCATTTTTCGACTTCGCCGCGCACCGGGCTGTCGGGATTATAAAAATCAAAGTGAAATTGAGCAGCCAGGGCGGTATGATACTTTAGGGCCTCGTCGATCATTTGCTGAGAAACGGCGATGGCTCCCCGACTGTCCAAGCCCTGCCAGCCGGCGTTCACATTTGCCAAAAGATACTCATCAACCAACTCCGTCAGCAGCTGGTAATTTTCGATAGTCTGCCCGGTCTCATCGATCATTTTCATAGGGAGGCCACTGCCCGTAAAGTAACCGGTCAGCCACTGCCCTTCTGCTCGTTGAAACGACGGGCCGATGTGATAGAAATCGAGGTTCATGCCAAACCCGTTTGCCGCCTGCACTTTGGCGGTATTTGCCCAACCATCCCACAAAATACGGTGGGTGCGAACCGTGCCGCTCGGCCTGCCATAACCTTCCGCCTCAAAAGCAGCGGCATAAGTATGATATCCGTAATTTACGCCGGATTCGACGTACGGGTGGAGACTAAATTCGTGACCCCGCCTCTGCCAAGCCATCACTTCGGCCGGCGTGGGCAAATGTTCCGGATCGTCGGGAAAGGGATCGATCCAGTTTTTAATATGCCGCCCGGCCTGGCCTGCCTGTCGCCGCAGCCTATTGGCCGAGCGGGTAGGGGGCGTATAGTAAATGCTCATGCTGCCCTCGAAGGATTCCACATGGGTCAGTAAGGCTTCGATATTTGCAGCGGGGTTAGCGTGAGCATCGCCGGTGGCAATTAACATGGCCGGGCTTGAGTTTGGGAAATACCAGAGACGTGGCAGAGGTATGACTTCAGCCAACATTTCGCAGGTAAGTTCGCTCAAGAGACGCATTTGCTCATCGGCTTGGGGAATATTGATGCGGTTTAGGTCGATCCAGTCGACGAAGGCGTCGTTCGCTCGAATACCCTCTACTCCGTCTCGCTCTTCATTGATCCACGCCGGATTTCCCTGGCGGGAATAGGCAACGCTCCGGGCTAAATCAAAAGCCCACAAAGCCGCCTGCCCTCGACCGTACGGATTCAGAGTAACGGCCGGCAGACCGGTGGGTGTGGTAGCGTCATGGTAAAGCCAGGCGACTTGTTCTGCGCCGGTTAGCCGGTAATGATCGGCCTGACCGTGGAATTGCAGGGTCAAACCCACCCGATTTTGACCGGCTCGATGGCTTGTGTCGATCTGAACATAGCCCTCGGCCGTTGTGCCGGTAACAGGTTCCACCCCGAATATGGAGGCCAAACGTGGGTCAGGCCGCATAGCGATGAGGCGGCCTCCCTCGGCCACATATGTTTCCAGAAGTTGGCCCCGGCGTGTATCAACGGGACCTTCGACAAGCAGCACCAGCGCAAATCGCCGCAAGAATTGGCGGGTTAACGTCTGCATTTCGGCCACCTGGAAGAGATTCAAGCCCTCAGCCCGCAGAATTTCGATCAGATACGGCCCCAACCGATTCGTGGTGCGGTTATTGGTTACCAGCAGCAGCGGCAGGTTGGCTTTATCGGGCAGGGTTGGAATTGATTTGGGCATCAAGTTCTGAGCATAACCAGTTTGCTGCCACAAACCGCGGCCCGCCAATCCTGAAGCACCAACTGCCCCGGCGATGGCTAAGTATTGTAGAAATTCACGTCGGCTAAATAGGGTCATTGCCTCTTTCTTGTGGTTGCGACTTGCGGCAGGTTATATTGCCATTAATGTACAATAGTGTACTTCGGTTTGATTTCGGTGCGATGTGACCTCTTGTCAGGGTTGACAATGCCCTTGTTTGCGGCTAATTCCGTAGTTTCTACGGAGTTTATCTTAATTTTTCTCCGTTGTTTGCTCATTAATGACTTCGAAAAATCCGAAAATTCTACGCTTCATGGTTAGCCGTAGTTTCCTGTATACTGCCCTTTGGGAAGGCAAAAATCACGGTACCCGTGTCAAGAAAGTTACCCATCCCATTTTATTGGAACCTTAACAAAATAAAGAAAAGGAAGGAAAACCTTGTGAAGAAACGATTAATAGGTCTTACCCTATTTGCGTTTACCCTGCTTGCTTTGCCGCTGACTGCCCTAGGTCAGTCAGCGGTGCTCAATTTATTAGGCGGGGAAAGCGCTGAGATCAGTTGCGATGGTCGTCGTTTAGCTGTCAGCCGCGTCGACGGGACCACAATCGAGGTCACATGTAGACCTAATCAAGAAACGGTCACGCCGACCCCGGAAACGCCCACACCTGAGCCGCCAACCCCAACTCCCGAACCACCCCCCGCTGGCAGTGGCGATACCTTTCCTGAAGTAGATCCGTTAGCTCTAGGCACCTGTTCAGCCGGAGTCCACGATCGCTTCGCTGTCGTTGGACCGGATGGTAACACATATCGGACCTGGCATCCCATTGCGGTCCCAATCGATTCAAATAATCCGGGCGGTTCAACCTGCACTTTCGCTCACGAGCACGGGGATGCACCTCATCCCCAAGCCGAGACACCTCCGTTTGGGTATATTTCAAAGTTGAACGGCAGCGTTGGTATGATTGCGGCTCATGCCGGGTATAAGTGCTTTACCCATTATGCTAACGACGATAACGGCTGGGGCCGTCCGGAACTGGATTACGGTGGTTTGCCGATTGACTTTAGCGTTTGTGTTCATCAAGGCACAAGCGGAGCCGCTCGACTTTCGGTTCAATTCCACGACTTCTGGTTCTGGTCGCAGTATGAGGGGCAGGAAACTCTGGTCACAGTTATGGCCGATACCGGCTCAGGCCAAAGCCTGTGCAATGGTGAAATTAATGGCAGCGCTGAGCCAGGTCGCTTCATTGTCGGTCAAGATTGCCACGTCTACGAGCAGTGGATATTCCAGGCCCGGGTTGGCAATGCATGGACGAGCAGCAACAGCAACTTTGCCGTAACCAACCCGGTCACCTTCCTAAGCGGTGGTGGTACTCTGTCCGGCAGTCTGGTTGCAAACTGTGGTACAAACTTTGACCAAACCGCACCGTGTGAGGTATCGCAGATAAGAGGCGGTGACCAATTCTTCCTGGGCAATATGCGCACGATTCACGAACCGGACTGGCAGTGGACCAACGCGGGAGGAGAGGAATACTTCTGTACGGATGCCCAGGGGAACCTGGCTAAGTGCGGCCCGGATACCGTGGAACAACGCATCGCCACCGTAAATCTTAGTAACGCTTCCGGCCGAATTCTCGATCGGACCATGAATTCGGAGGGTTTTGCCGAAAATCAGGATATCCTTTGGAGCGTGGGCGTGCCGGGTGGTAACTAGCCGATATTTAGTGTCCGCAGTCACAACAGCTACTTATTTGTTCACAAAGGGGAGATAGGCCGGCACCCCATTGACGATCGTGCGGGCGCTCTTATCGATAACCATGTAGCCATCGGCAAGGCTGGTCTGGTTGACAATAACTTTCAAAGTGTCCTCATCCAGGCCGGGATCAATCTGCGCCCGGAAGGTAATCGTGACCGGCTCTTTTACGGGAACCTGGCCGGACCACTCGAGCAGGTTTGGTGCCAGCGCTATCTCCCCGCCGCTGGATTGGCCGCTGTTGGCCAGGAACGTGACGTCAGATGGAGCAGGGTCTGTTACCTGAACAACTGGAATAGGTCGCGGGCCGGGGTTAATTAGGGTGATCGTGTAGTTTAATATATCGCCCGGCTCGGCCACAGAGCGGTCGACCGTATTGGACGAGGCTGAAAGGCTCCAGGCACGCCTAACTTTAACGGCAACGTCAGTCTTGAGTAACTGAGGTAGTTGTAGGCCTAAAGTGGGGTTGGCCGTAGTGGTTTCAGTCCAAATAATATCGCCACTGTAAGGGTCCCACCATTCAACCAAATACAGCCCCGGGGCCAGATCAGGGAGGGTGAAAGTCCCATTGAGGCCAGGTGGGCTGAGGCCGTCGACGACATTACGCCAGGTGTGCTGCCGGTTTTGGATCCAAAGGTGGGCGCGATGGTTGATGAGATCTTTCTGCCCCAATACGTGCAGATCCGGATGGGAAGTGATTACCTCTGCGTCCACATAATGGCCGTTGTTCAAGGGCATGTCCCTCATAAAATCCTGGAACGGCTTGACGTGCCGGTGGAGGTTTTTTGACCAGATATTTTCAGTCCACCAATATAGCTCATACATCCCGCCGGGGTTGATCTGTCCCCAAACGAAGTTGTGGAACCAGATTCCCTGCTGGTCGCGGGCCAGATCTGCCTGCTCTTCCTGTCGATCCGGATAGTCCAGACCGGCTTCTCCGCGTACTACCGGTTTACCCGGACCAATTGGGCTGGTCGCCCCGTCGCGCAGGCTGCGCGCCGCGGTGTATAGTGCTGCATCAAAATCCATTCGGCTGAGATCAAAGTGTCCGTTAATAGGTAATCGCTTTCCTCGAGGGTCAATGACTTGAATGTTGTCGATCCAGGCTCTACCGCCCGTGCCGGCGTTGTTGCGAAAATACAGAACTAACTCATGCCAGCCGTCATTGTCGAGAACGAGCCGCGTAGAAGTCGGTGCCGGGTCGCCGGCTGCAGTCCGATCGCTGCTGAATTCAGTCCAGTTGTAGGTGCCGGCCGGCGCGGCGCAACCCTGTGGATTCCCAGTAGGTGACGGCGGCACCTGGTTAGAATTAATCACCGCGTCACCTTGCCCAAGATCCCAGAACAACCGGGGTCCGGCCAGGCTAACGGGAGCGCCGTCGTCACAAATTCCCTTGAAGTTCTGAGCTTTCATTTGGTAGCTAATGCGCCACTCACCCTGGCCTCGAATATTGAGCGTTATGCGGTTGGCATACTCAAAAGGCTGGTTACCTGGAATGCGAATCGACCAGCCTGCGCTGTCATAGGTGTAAGCCGTATCGGACTCCAGCGCCAGAGGCGGCTCAAAGCCGTCGCCCCAAAAGGCGTAAATTCCCTCTCCCGTGGAGATATAGGCATGCACATCGGCGTAGTCGATCGCGCGGTAAGCCGGGTTAGCCCAAAAATCGCTAACCGGGTATCCGCTCCAAAATGACGTGGTGACCATATGCCGGCTGGGGTCATGCTGGCGCATGTATTCGGCCATCGCCCGGGCTTGCTCGTAATGTTTTTCGTCGTAAGGGTCTCCTTCGTTAAGCAGTTCCCAGGAGTGAACCGCCGTACTGTAGCCCCAGCGGGCGATCAGATAACGCCACCAGGCTTGGTGTAACCAGCGCACCCGGGTATGCGGCTGGGCGTAGGTATTGTCGTCATCGGCATGATCAGGATTAAATATGCCGTCAGGGCCTATGCGGCTGTATAGGAGATCGTCCTTTTCTAAAACGACCAGCTTTAAGTAGACCCCGGCCTCGGCGGCCCGGTC
>JBFGLD010000154.1:0-9048 GCA_041576335.1 Anaerolineae bacterium
GTTCAGCAGGTGGTCGGTATGCTACAGGGTGACTCATCATTGACTCGAGCGCTATTGGCCGAACATGCTCGAGAATTAGCCAATGAGTAGCCAGCCGGTTAGGTATATCTTGGACAGCTACGCCGTGGTGGCAATGCTGGCCGGCGAACAAGGCGCAGTCCGAGTTCAGGCAATCCTTGAGGCAGCCCAACGAGAGGAGGCCCAGGTTTACCTCTCGTTAATCAACCTGGGAGAAATCCTCTACATCACCGAGCGGGAACGAGGCTTGCCTCTAGCCCAAAAAACTCTTTCGGCTATCGATCAATTACCCTTAACCATATTGGCCGTGACTCGCGACCGGGTGTTAGCGGCTGCCCACCTCAAGGCAAATTTTCCGATGGCTTATGCCGACGCTTTTGCCACCGCAGCGGCTCAGGAATTTGACGGTATCGTCGTTACCGGCGACCCTGAGTTTAGTATGGTCGAAACGTTCATTCAGATCGAGTGGCTGTAATAAGGCTCGACGTGATTATTGGGGGATGACCATCGACCGACCTCGGCCACTTATTAAGGGTTACTGCCTTATAGGCGTGAGCCTGATGGTTTGTGCAGCCAGGTTCTCAAAACCTGCCGCCGTAGCCCGGTATACGACAATTTGAACCGCGTCTGGGGTTATATCGTCGGGCAGCCTGAGGGCATAAACATCGCGCACAAGCTCACCAGGGCGCCAACGGCTCGTCGGATAAACGCCCCAGACCGGCTGGTGGTCTTGAATCAAGTTTTCCCCGGCCACGTTGATCACCCGCCCGTTCACCAACGGCCGCACCGAAATGGTGTAATCTACGGCTAAGGTGGCCGAACTTTGCCAATACAGCGCAATTTGCCAGTTAGCGATGAATCCTCGACCGGCAATCGTTTCCGGCAGAAGATGGGTCGCTGCTATTGGCTCCCAGGCAACGAGTTTAAGATTTTCGCCAAAATCCAGATCCGCGGAATTAATATTTTTGACAGGCAGCGTAGTACGCGGTGTAACCGGCAGCGCAATCAACTGCGCACCGGCCGCCTGCGGATATATCTCTTCTAACCGAACCGCCTTCGAGATAGCCGCGGTGGCCCGGCGCGTAATGTACTTCGTCCTATTGTCCCATTCCGAAATCGATAGTGAGTCAAACTGGCCGGGGGTAATTACCTGAACCAGGGCCGCTGCGCCCCAAACTGTAGCCAAATATTGCAGCGCTACCTGCTCTTTGAAATCGCCGACAATAAGGGCCGGGGTCTTAGGCCGGTCGGCTATTAGGGCCCAGCCCGGATCAAGGCCGGTGTCAGCCAATAGGTCACGTTGATTGGCCCGTGGAAAATTGGTTACAAAGCGGGTTATGAGGAGAGCAGTTAGCAGAAGCACGACGACTGCGCGGGTGACCGATGTCGAACGGCGCCTAAGCCACAAATGGGAGTCGCCAACCGGCGGACGGTCAATTTCCCAAGCCGTTCGCCACGCCTCGGCCGTTTCGACAACTCGTCTCACCAAGGCTGCAAACCCAATCACAAATATGGGGTACGCCGGAATGATTACCTGAAACCAATTGCCAAAGCGGTAACCCCACGAAAAAATAAGATAAATGAGCAGCGTACTGTACAGAAAAACAGCTCGCCGCTTGCCCAGCAAGGCCAGCCCCAGCAGGCCCCCGCCAAAAATGAGCCAGGTCAATTCTTGCCCCATTAACGCCGGAAACTCGGCAGTCCACAGGCTTTGAGAGGTTAAGCCGGGAGCCAACTCATCGCGGCCTTGCCGAATTGTCAGAAATTGGATGAACCAGGCCCACGTGGAGGGCCAGGCACCGGCCCCACGCCATTCCGGGTGCAGCGCTCCCCTAACGTAGACGTAGGCATAGCTCAACAGCGGTAAAAGGGTCAGGCCCACTGCTTTCAAAACAAGGCCAGGCCTTTCAACAAAGGCAACCCCCATGGTCCTTTGAGTGGTCGATTCGGTTCGCGACAAGATAAACCAGAGCAATGGGGGCAGGATAAACAGTGTGGTGACCATGTTGGCCAGCATCGTACCGCTAACAAGAGCCAGCCACAGCAAGATTGAGTCACACGGCGAGTCGTCCCACTTGAAAGCCAACCAGATGATTAGCAGTGTCTGAAATACAGCGCTGGTGTACTGCTCGGTCGTAACACTGTAATACCAGAAAAAAAAAGTGGTGGCATAGAAAGCGGTTAGCAGCGACGCCACCCACCAGCGGGCGCCGCTGACTCTTAATAAAATGAGATATAGCGTCCCCAGCGCCGCCAGGGCCCACAGAGTTGAGTAGAATGAGAGGATTTGGATGGGATTTAGCGCCCAGACTAAAAACGCCTGTCCCAGCCGAAACCATATCCAGCCGCCCATGGTGTACAGTGGATAGCCGGGAGCGTTGCTGGGGCGGGCCTCAACCTGGGCATATTGATGGGTGATCAGGTCGCCGCCGGTAAGTTCGTCGGGTCGCAGACCATTGTCAAGGGTAAACAAGTATAGCAGTGCTGCGGACAACAGAAGTAACCCGGCAGCGCCATAGGGCCGCAGGGCTTGGTTTATCAAAGCAGTTTTGACAGAATTTGGTGACACGGTTATTATCACCTGAACGATTGAAACCATTGCTGCTGGCCGGTCAATTTTGATTCAAATCACCACCGGCCGATTTTAACGGTAACCGTCAAATTTTTGGGTAGATCAGGCGTTGTTTTAGCAAGCCTGGCGTTTTTTGCTCAGCTGAAATGACGGTCATTCCAGTGTCGGCGACTTGAGTTATTTTATTAAAAGTTCCCCGACTGGCAATTCGAGACAGACAGCCAAACATATGGATAAAGATTTTTTGACTGAGCTAAGTCCACTTACCGTGATCCAATCCAAAATCTGGCATGGCATTAGTCTGGCCCTGATTACAGCTGGCGCTATCTTGATGGCCTTGGGCGGCTGGTTGTTATACCAGCAGCAAGTGGCGGCAAATGAACCACCGCCGGCGCCGATTGTAAACTCGCTTGACCTGCTTCCAACGCTTACGCCGACCCGGGTGCCGTCACCAACGGCGCAACCAAGCCCAACCGCCACTGAGTCGAAGCAACAATTCCACGCGGTTGGCGATTCAATTGTCCTCGAACCGACCGAAACCCCGACCCAAACACCCAGTCCGACGGCCACGGCCATCCCAACGCTTGAACCGAGCCCGACCTCGTCACCCACTCCGGAAACTATCACCGAACCTGCCGGCGCCGATGCAAATTCTTTGGAAGGAAATCCTTTAATTGTCGGAGACAGCGCTTCAACGGAGATCGAGGCACAACCTGAGCCGGTCGCGAGTGACAACTCAGCGGCTCAAACGGTTGCACCGCTAAACCGCCTGGTTGCGGACAGCATCAATCTGGATACGCCGGTTGTAGCGGTCGGCTGGAGAGAACGAATTCAAAACGGCGTCACTATCAAAATCTGGGATGTGGCCGAATATGCGGCCGGGTGGCACAAGAACTCATACCTGCCGGGCCAGGGAGGCAATATTGTTTTGTCCGGCCATCACAACATTAAGGGTGAGGTTTTCCGCCATACTGTTGATCTGGAAATCGGCGATATTATCACCCTGACTATGGGCGACCAACCCTATAGTTACACCGTCACCGATAAGTTCATCGTCAAGGACAAGGGCGAGCCGCAAGAAGTTCGCATTGCCAACGCCAGGTGGATCGGACCCTTTGACGACGAGCGCATTACGATGGTCACCTGCTGGCCCTACAATAACAACACTCACCGGGTGATCGTAATTGCCAAGCCGGCAGGCAGCGTGCCGGCTGCCGACGGTTAACTTCGGGCAAATGCAGCGAATAATAAACCTAAAAACTGGGATCGCGGAACTGATCGATGTATTTTTGCCATGCGCCAGAGATTTGGCAACAATTTCCCCAACTCGTGCCGGGGCTAGTGGTTATCGACGAGATCCACCCACTGGCTGAGGTTGACGCACATCTTCAGCCTTGGTACCGGCAGGCCCGGCAGCGCTTGAGCCACGGCCCGGAGTCTCAAATGCCCGAAATTGCAGCTTGGCGGCGGACCTATAGCCAGATGGGTTTAAAGCCAACCCAGTACCGCTCTGCCGGCGAGGCGCTTTTGCGGCGCTTCAGGAAAGAAAACGACCTGCCTCGGCTGCATCCACTGGTAGATTTATGTAATGCCGTGTCGTTAGCTTTTGCCTTGCCCGTGGCTGTCTTTGATTTGGCTCAAGTCGATGGTTTTTTGGAGGTTCGCTATGCCAGAGGGGATGAGCAATACCTGGCTTTTAGCGGCAAGAGCGAAACGCCGCCCGCGGGCGAAGTTATTTTTGCCGATGCAGCTAATCAGGTTCACGCCCGGCGTTGGACTTTTCGACAAAGCCGGCGCTCTACAATAACCCCTGAAACCGAGCGCGCCCTCATCGTTAGCGAAGGCCTACACGAAACTGCTGCGGCCGATGTAGCGGCCGTGATTGACGCGCTGGAGGAACACATTACGGCGCTGTGGTCTGCCCCGCGGCAGCGGGCCATCCTCACTGCCGCTGCGCCCTGCCTGGAATTTGACTAATCCGTCTCGATTTACTGACCGGGCGGGTCCGCCAGCCACTTGCGGATGGTCGACTCGGAGCGCAGTAGGCTGGGCAAGTCTAGGATAGTAAGTAAAATCTCTTCTCGATAAATTCAGTTACTGCTTTTGCTCGAATTTACGACAAAAAGGGCGCAAAAAGCGCCCTTTTTGTGGTCAATCCCTCAAGGCTTTGCTCAAAGAGCCAAAGTCCGGGCAATGGTTGTTACTTCTTAAAACCGTTATAAGATATGGTGCTGTATGTCTGGCTGCGCAGCCTATCGATACGTCGCTGGAGATACGGAGAAAAGTGGCCATTGTATCGTTCCCACAACTCTGGCCGGGCCCAATCGTTACGGTTAATTCGTCGCCGGCATGCGGGAGCCCCACAGGCACACTCAAATTCGTCGTAAGGGCTGCCATCGCACATGGCATAATCGAAGCAAACTTCTTCACCAGGGACGATGTCACGCAGCGCTACCAAGGTAATTTGACCCATCAGACCGGCATTTGGTTCACAACTATGGTTCACATAATCTGCCGGTTCCGGGGGACGGGTGGGTATCAAGTACAAATTCTCTTCAACTTGAATACTGTGCTGCTGAGTACGGAGCGCCAGTCCAGCTAATTGCTCGGAATTTACGACGTCGCCGCCCCAGACCGCAAGTAATTCTCCAGTGTGGACCGCCTCAAGCGCATAGACCCCGTAGCCGCCATTGCTGGGGCTGGGTCGCGCATCCAACTTAGGTGAAAGATATGACGTAGTACGCCCTGCAGGCATCATTGAACTTCTCACCTTACATCAATTTTTTTCCTCCTGAAAAAAGGGTATAAACCTTTGCCTTATTGGCTTAGGCTGGTGAGAAATTATAGTATACCCCGAAAACCTTCGAAAATGGGAAACCTTTTTTGTGATCTTGGGCAAGATAGTCACCCCATTTTTCGAAAAAACATTAATCTTTAGTCAATAATTCACCGTTTCTACGAATTTAGCCGGCTTATCCGCGAAGATCGATAAAATTCTTGGATCATTTTTAGGCGTCTACAATCATTAAGGTCAGACGGCTGGCACAAACCAATTTGCCTGCTTCGTCAACAATTTTGATGTCCCACACGTGCGTCCGGCGGCCAAGATGAAGCCAGGTAGCGGTCCCGTACACATAGCCCGAGGTGACCGGTCGGAGGTGGTTGGCATTCAATTCTACCCCGACCGGGTAGTGCCGCTCTAAGTCCAGTAAACAGGCCGACCCGCTACTGCCTAACGTTTCGGCCAGGCTGGCCGAGGCGCCGCCATGGAGAACTCCCTGCGGCTGGCGGGTATGCTCGCCTACGGGCATTTTAGCTTTGATATAATCCGGGCCAATTTCGGTAAACACGATGCCCAAATGAGACACCAGTGTCCCTTCGGCATAAGCATTCAGTTGTTCAATAGTAATCTTCTGATTAATCATAAACCGTCGATAAGAGAACTCGGTTTGAAATCGCCCCGCCGGTCTAAAACGTTTGCAATACGCTCTCCGCTAAATTTGCTAACAGCTCGTTACTCCGTTCCGCCCTAGGTGTAGTTTACTCCACTTTATGGTGCTTGCCAAAGGTAGGTAATCCGGCCAACGTAACAACAAAAACCTCCTCTACACGGTTCGAGAGGAGGCTTTTTGATCTTGGATCTACGGTGAGTTGGTTAGATGCTTAACGACAAGCTCCTATATAATCGCCAAAGTGACTCAAGCATTTATCCAGCGCAGACCAATATATCACCATTGTTTGAGCATTATCCGGGTCCCCAAGCGGGGTATGGCAGACGGTAATCCACATGAGTTGGTCATTGATGCTATTCGCCGAGACAGCAGTGACTAACAATAGGAGCAGGGTTATCGCCAGAGCGCTTACTAACAGAGGGCGCCGCCAGAACTCAATTCGTGTGTGCCGAGCGTTCATTTTTATCTCCTTAAGCGCACCTATACAAAATTATTTCTTCTATCCCATCTTTTAGTATACCCCGGCCAAAGGAAACAAAATAGATGCAATTTACCTATTTTTCCTAGCTCAATCGCATCATTTGGCCTTAAATACGGGAGGCAGGCAAGCCAGGATAGGCGTGGAGATATTGCTTTCCGGACGTGCCTGCTTTCATTGGGGCAAGATCTTAAGCTTTGAAGGACTATCGCAGGGCTGTTGCAAAGGCCTTTGACAAATTAATCTTTTCTTGCTCAAAGGCGGTCTGTGACCGCCGCTTCCGGCAATTCAGCCCATGTCGAGGGTTGCGGAAAGACTTTGCAGTAGCCCTGAGAACTATTGCCAGGAGGTTGACAAATGGTTGTAAGTGTGTTACTTTAGAGAACATAATTTCCAAAATTTCCAAAAAATTAGGGCGGCAGACAATTTAGCAATGTTCAATGATAAACCGTGTAGATCAATCCACAAAACCGAAGGAGGCGGTTATTTCGTCTCCGTTTGGCCAGGTGGCAAGGCCGTACCTGCCGTGCAGCCCTTGTTTTACGTTACCAAAAGGGAACAAAGAGGTTGAGACAAATCCTCATTTGGTCGTGTGAACGCGGGCTTAACAGCCCGCGTTTTTTTGTTGAGGCGACGTTGGTCGAAAAAATGTATCTTAAAACTCGCCAGATTCATCGTAATCAAATACTAGCTTGGCTATCACGGCCCGCCTCGATGGGCATTGGCCAACATTTGCCGGAGAGTCTCTTCAAGTGGACTCTCTTGAGCTTTCCGTGGCCCTGTTCGCGTAGATCCGTCCAACAGAGATGAGTCTTTCTGTCTAGATGGCAGAAGAGCGCGGACCGGCCGGTCCGCGCTTTTTGTTTCTAGGCCGGCCGGCGAGTCCGGTATTCTATAACAAACTTAGAACCAGCGTTTTATCGGTAATTACAGAAATGATGGGCACTGAGATGCGGGCCCGGATTGGCAGAATCGACGGCTCTCTCGGGTGTGGTGCAGCGGGAGCATACTGCGTTTGGGACGCAGTGGTCGGAGGTTCGAATCCTCCCACCCCGACCTGGGCTGGTGTGGCGCAATTGGCAGCGCAGCCGCCTTGTAAGCGGCCGGTTGTGGGTTCGAGTCCCATCATCAGCTTTGATGCAGACAGGTGAGGCTTTCAGGCAGGTAGCTCAGCCCGGGAGCGCGAACGGCAGAGCAGCGACTTTAAATCAGCAGACTGAGGGTTCGAACCCCTCCCGGCACACTCCGGCTCCATCGTCTAGTGGCCAGGACGCAAGCCTTTCAAGTTTGAAACGAGGGTTCGATTTCCTCTGGAGCCACAATGTCGAGGCAGCTCAGTTGGTAGTAGCGCCTGATTGAAGATCAGGAGGTCCTCAGTTCGAATCTGAGCCTCGACATTCGTAAGAAAATTGGTCCATGGGTTTCGTACAAACCACGATATGTTGTGATAAAAATCATTTTTGGCTACAATATACGGGAGTTGAAATTTAATCCGCACTAGGAGAGGGTCTTAGGCTGAAGTACTCTTTTTAACAGGAGCCGGACAGTCCCTAACCGGACGACAACGAGAATGAAAATCAGGAACGCAGAGAACGCGGAGTAGGCACAGAGATACACAAAGCTTTTTAATTTTTTGCTCTGTGTTTCTCTGTGATGGCTCTGTGTAACGCCGTGTGACTTTATTTTCAGGGGAGCTAGATATGGTGGCAGTTTTGCTGCTAAACGCAAGTTACGAACCGCTGGCCGTCATCCCGCAGCGTCGAGCCGTGTCGCTCATACTCCGGGGGCGCGTCGACGCAGCAACGAATGAGGGGCTCGCCGTTCAGAGCACCTCCAGCGCGTTTCGTATCCCTACGGTTATCCGGCTGCGCCGCTACGTCAACGTTCCTCGCCGGGGAGCCCGTTGGAGCCGGCCAGGCGTGCTCCAACGTGATAGCTATCGCTGCATTTACTGCGGTATCCGGGCGGGCGAACAGCGACACGGCCAGACTCTGGTCAGGCATGAGTTCACCGTCGATCATATAGTTCCGCGCAGTCGGGGCGGCCGTAATACCTGGGGGAATACGGCCTGCGCCTGCCCAACCTGCAACCATCGTAAGGGAAATCGCACGCCGCATGAAGCGGGAATGACCCTCCGCTGGGAGCCCAAAATTCCGCGCGTGGGTTACGTGGTTGCCTCCGGCGAAATCCCGGCAAGTTGGAAGGTTTACCTTGAAACGTAAAGCATCGCTGAAGCGAACCTCTGATTATTGTACGTGGGACGCAGGGACCCGGTATCGTTACAGGGATGCGTCCCAAATTTCAGGTAACCTTGCTCGCAGGGGGTTTGTGACCCCCGACCGCCGGTCAGTGCGCAGCCTCCCTGCGACCGTAGGCAGTGCAGGCCGGCTTGGAGCAAAACTTGCCTAGATTTTGGGACGCACCCTTTTTACGGTCTCGAGTCGACACAGGGTCAGGAACCGTGTAAAATCTCGAAAAAAATTCTGGGAGGAAGAAATGACCGACCCAATTTTCAAAGTGCAAGCCTA
>JBFGLD010000155.1:0-9042 GCA_041576335.1 Anaerolineae bacterium
CGTAGAGCCTGAGCACGAGGTTTGGCAGTTTCTGAGTCGAAGCACGGGTCTGCCGGTTGAGGAGATTCAACAATGCAAGATCGTCATGGAAGTCAGCCGTACGGATCGGACCAAACAAAAGGATGTCTTAATCCAAGCTTTTGCCAAGGTCCACCGCAAGATTCCCAATAGCATGCTGATTGTGTCCATCGATAATACCGAAGAGGAACTGGCCAAAGAACTCTGGCAGTTAATCGAAAAGTCCGGTGTGCAAAGCCATATTGCGGTAATAGGGTACGAGTGGGAACGCCTACCTTTCCTGCACGCCGTAACCTCGGTATATTGTACGCCTTCGATCATGGAAGGTTTTGGCATGGCCATCCAGGAGGCTGCTGCCACTAGTGTTCCTGCCGTTGGCAGCAGTCTCATTCCGTTTTTAACCGAATACCTGCTAGACAATGAGGCCAAAGATTTGGCTTACGAGGGTATGGCGACTGGCCCGCTTAAACTTGGCGACGGTGGCATTATGGTCCAGGCCGGCGATATCGATGGCTTTGCCTATGCCTTAGAGGTTTTGCTAACCAACGAGACGCTGCGCAAGAACATGGGAGAACGGGCTTATCATATTACTATCCCCTACTTCACCTGGAAACATATGGCCGTCCGGCTTTTTGAAGCCATTGACGTCGAACTCAAACCCCAAGACCAATAGCCGGTCAAAATATTGGAGTCAATTATGCCCCAACAACTCAGCCGTGAAGTTCTAAACAAAATCCTACAATCCGAGTCGATTGACGGCCTATCCGTGCCGCAAATTGTCGAGCAGTTCCTGGCCGAAGAGCAATTGGCCCGTTTCTTACCAGACGGCGTGTGCCAAATGGATCCCCGCGATGGTGCACTCATAATTTATAATTCCACGCGGGCCCGCCGTCCGCACGATTATGCTCCCCCCTTACCAGGAGAGGCAGAAAATAAGGCCTGTCCGGTGTGCGAAGGAAACACAACCGGCGTCATCGATGTCGCCAACTTGAGTGAAGGGTTTACATTTATCAATAAAAATCTCTTTCCGATACTTTACCCACTTAATAGGGTGGATGCCAAACACCTTCAGGCAATTGAATATGACGATCCGTCTCCCGACAGAAGAACACCTTACGGCCTACATTTCTTGCAATGGACCTCCTCGCTTCACGACAACGATTGGCAGAACTTGCCGTTGAACGATCGGGTCACCGTCCTGGAAAGGTTGGCTGCCCTGGAGGCCAAGCTTCTGTTTGGCTCGGGATCGGAAGAGGTTATGCCGCCGTCGGCGGTCTTAGATGATGGAAAAAAAAGTTATGGATTCGTGTCTATCATTAAGAATTATGGCCTGCTCGTTGGTGGCTCCCTGTCACACGGCCACCAGCAAATTGCCTTTTGCAACGTCATGCCCCGTCGATTCTATCATAATTGGCGCTTCCTAACCGAACGAGGGGAGTTATTTTCTAATTTTATGCTCCGCGAAAATTCGGATGATCTTTTAATTCGAGACTATGGGCCGGCTGTGCTGCTGGTGCCCTATTTTATGAAACGTCCTTATAATATGCTGCTAATTATTAAGGATATGGCCAAAAAATATCTCTGTGAGTTGACCCCGTTGGAGATTGAAGCCGTGGCTGAAGGCTGGCACGACGCCATTCGGGCCATTTTGGAAATAATGCCGCGAATTGGCAAAGAAACAGCCTACAATGTCACAACACACAATGGGCCGGGAGCGGGTTTATACTTTGAGTTCTTGCCCTACACTCAAGAAACAGGAGGATTTGAGCATCTGGGGCTTTGGGTTTGCCAAAATAACCCCCATAGTGCAGCATCCGGGTTGAGAAAGATTTTACGTTATGTCGAAGATTAGCATCGTGCCTTACCAGAGGAAAGGTGCCGGCGGTGGGCCTCGCTTTTGCAGCAGGAATTGGCCCAGGCCCCATTGACGTCCGGACAAAGTGATCGTCACGACCAAAGCCGGCATCGTCAACAGCACGTAGGTCCAAATCCACTCCTGGCTGTTACCAAAATAAGTCAAAAAGAGATTAAAAAAGAAGAGAGTTGCACCCGCGCCGGCCACAGGCGTTAATCAGCCGACCAATAGGCCCAACCCGATTAACAGCTCGGCAAACATCTGGAAGGCAGCAAACACGCCGGGAATCTGCAAAATAGTGGCTTCAATAACCGCTCGATAAGCAAGTAGTGCGCCGCCACCGTTGCTAAAAGCGCCCCGATCAGGATGGTTGAACAGGTCGAAACTATCTAGGAAAATAAACGCGCTACACGTTCCGTATTTATTTGCCAGCTATCTGGCAGTCATCTATAATTACCTTCGGTAAGATTTAACCGTCCCTTCCTCTCAATCGAAGCCCGGTATTAATCACTATTGCTTGGCACGATGTTAAGCCAAAGTTAATTATTTGAAGTCTTGTTATTCTTCGATTGACAAGATCTTACGACAAATCTATAATCACCTGTTACAAAATGAACAAAGGGAGTGTGCAGATGGCTCAATCAACGCCTCTACCGTCCGTTCAAGTCAGTGGGCAGTCCGCTAACAAAAAAATAAAATTCATTGTGGGCGGCGTGGTGATTGCTGCCGCAATTATTTACCTGATCGTAACCGGTATCCAAAGCACTGCCGCCTATTTTCTTACCGTGGACGAGTTGTATGCCAAGGGAGAAGCGATTGAAAATCGAACGGTGCGTGTTGCCGGGCAGGTCGATGCCGATACCATTAATTTTGACAACCGTGATTTGGTACTGGCTTTCGATGTAACCAGTGAAACCGGCGAGCGGATGCACGTTGTCTTCAACGGTCCCAAGCCGGATCAAATGCGTCACGGCGCCGACGCTATTATTGAAGGCAAGTATGACGGCGACACATTTTCGGCGCAATCCCTCCTGCTAAAATGCCCCAGCCGTTACGAAGAGGGTGTCATCGAAGAGGTGCAGGTTGACGCGGTGCGGTGAATTAGGCTCTGCGTGAATTCACCTAACTGTACTGCGTCTGCGCTAAGCTAAAGGAGTTTACTTATGCCAAACATCGGTTATGCCGCCATCGCACTAGCTCTGGCCCTATCTATTTATGCGGTTGTGGTCTCTGTGATTGGGGCGCGTCGGCGAGTGCCGGAACTTGTAGTCAGCGCTCGCAATGCCGCCTTTGGGGTAACCGGTCTGATTACGATTGCCGTCCTTATCATCGAATATTTGCTGGTTACCGGTCATTATCAAACAAAATATATTTATGAAGTGACCAACAATGCGGCCCCTCTGTTTTATCGCGTGACGGCCTTATGGGGTGGCCAGAATGGTTCACTGCTGTTTTGGTCCTGGTTGATGTCGATCTTTGCCAGCCTGGTTTTGGCCAAAAAGTGGGGCTCGATGCGCCTGATGATGCCCTATGTCATCGCCGTGACCCAATTTACGCTGGCTTTTTTCATCGGGTTAGTCGTTTTTGTGGCCAACCCCTTCGAGCAGTTAGGCTTTTTTCCGGCTGACGGAACAGGGCTCAACCCGCTGCTGCGCCATTTTGGGATGATTATTCACCCTCCGGTGTTGTATATCGGCTTTGTTGCCTTTGTAGTCCCGTTTGCTTTTGCAATTGCCGCGCTGGTTACGCGCCAATCGGGCGATTTGTGGATTCGCACTACCCGGCGCTGGACGCTGACGGCCTGGCTGTTTCTGAGTTTGGGGCTGCTGCTCGGCGGCTGGTGGGCCTACGACGTTTTAGGCTGGGGTGGTTACTGGGGCTGGGACCCGGTTGAGAACGCCTCGCTCATTCCCTGGTTGGTGGCAACACCGTTCCTGCATTCGGTTATGATGCAAGAAGGGCGCGGTATGCTCAAACGCTGGAATATGGCCCTGATTATCCTGACCTTCTGTTTAATGCTAAATGGCACGTTCCTGACGCGAGCGGGTCTGATCAGTTCGGTCCACACCTTTGCCCAGAGCGCCATCGGCCCGCTCTTTTTGGCTTTTATTGCCATAGTTTTTACTATATCGTTTTATCTGTATGTGTCCCGCTGGGATGAGCTGAGTTCGGATAATGAACTTGACTCCCTGCTCTCCCGCGAATCATTTTTTTTGCTGAATAATCTGATTTTTATCGGACTGGCCGTCATTGTATGGTGGGGAACTCACTTTCCCCTTTTCTCGGAAGCGATCGCCGGCGAAAAAATCGTGGTCGGCCCACCCTTTTTTGAAAAAACAACAGCGCCGCTATGGGCCGCGGTAATCTTGTTAATGGGCGTGGCTCCCTTGATCCCGTGGCGCAGAGCTAAACTGGCCAAACTTGGCGATTCCTTACTCTGGCCGGCGGCAGTCGGTGTAGCCACGATCGGACTGCTCTATTTTTTGGCCGGAATAAAAATTTTTGGAGCACTGCTTGGGTTTGGTCTTTGTGCCTTTACCTTGACCACGACCCTGATCGAGTATTGGCACGGCGTTAGAGCCCGACGTCGCAGCCACGCTGAAAGCTACCCGGTCGCGCTCCGGACCTTGGTTGGGCGCAATCGCCGGCGCTATGGCGGGTATCTCATCCACGTCGGGGTCATCTTGGTTGCGATAGGCATAGTCGGCAGCCGTTTCTACCAGGTGGAAACTCAGAAAAACCTGGCCATCGGCGAGAGTATGACCATCCACAGCGACCTGGTCGGTACTTACGAATTGACTTATCAAGGTTTGCGTGAGGCACCAAGCCCTGATGATCGCTTGATTAGCGAAGCAACGCTGAGTGTAAGCTACAATGGCCGGCCCGCCGGCAGCCTGTACCCGGTTCGCGAATATTTTGTGGTGCAGCAGCAGCCGATGACCATACCCGACAAGCGGAGTACGCTGGCCGATGACTTATACGTAATCCTCGGCGGCTGGGAAGGACGCGGTGAAACAGCAACTTTTAAAGCATACATTAATCCCCTGGTTAATTGGATCTGGATTGGCGGGTTTGTGTTTCTGTTTGGCACGATTGTCGCGGCCTGGCCCAACCCCCAAGAAAGCAGCCAACGGGCCACAGCTCGCGCCAAGATCCCGGGCGCTGTGGCTCCGGCAAAGTGATCGGTAGAGGCACCTCGCATGCGAAAATTAGCGTTCTTACTTTTTATCTCATTAAGTTTGTTCGTGCTGGCTGAGCACGTCTTGGCGCAAGAGCCGACCTATGACCAAGTCAACACGATTGCCAAGAAGCTCAATTGTCCCACCTGTGCCGGCATCAACTTGGCCGATTGTCGTACCCAGACATGTGCCCAATGGCGCGAGCAAATCGACGATCTGCTGCGGGAAGGTTATTCTGAGCAAGAGGTGTTGGACTATTTTACGACCCAGTACGGCACCCAAGTGCTGCAAGAACCACCGCGAAGTGGTTTTACCCTGATTCTGTGGGTTTTACCGATTGCCGGATTATTGGCTGCCGGCGCTTGGCTATTCTACACGATGCGGCGCTGGTCTACACCGAAAATAGCGCCGGCTGAAGCCGACCTGAGGGTCGCCGGCCCGCCTGAGGTTTCAGCCAGTCAAACTGACACGTCGGATAATTACTTAAAACAGGTGGAACAGGACTTAGGGCTTGATGAAGGACGCCCAAGGTAGCGCGGCTCGATGATGGCTCGCTGCATCTCGGTTAAGGTCTAATTTTCATATTTTCGCATATAGGATCGAAATAGTTATGGAACAATCACTTGAACGGCAAAAACAACCCTCAGTGGGCCGAAATATCTTTCTGATCGTGGGAACATTCCTGCTGTTGGGTTTATTTGCCGTTATGGCAATAAACCTCATGCAGTTTGAATCGGCTGATTTGCAGGGCAATGAGGCCCCTGATTTTACGCTACCGCTCTTTGACCAATTTGAGCAGGAGCAGTTGACCCTATCGGATCTGCGTGGCCAGGTGGTGGTGATCAATTTTTGGGCCAGTTGGTGTGTCGAGTGTTATAGGGAAGCCGCGCTGCTCGAGCAAGGTTGGCGCGATTATCGAGGCCAAGGCGTGGTGTTTATCGGCGTGGATTACCTTGATACTGAAAAAGAGGCCCTGGCTTACATGCAAAAGTATGATATTACCTACCCGTCTGGCCCCGATGTCGGTGATAATATTTCGAAAGACTATGGAATCACCGGCGTGCCGGAAACTTTTTTCATCGATAAAGACGGTAACATTGCCCACGTTCAGATTGGCCCCATTGAAAAAGCTGCTCTCTATGGCTTGTTGGCTCGATTAGTCGGACAACCCTCAAAGGAACTATAGGTGATGGATGTTTTGACACTTATCGCCGGCCTGGTTTTGGTTGTCGGTGCCCTTGCGCTCATTCTTTATCCTCTATGGCGGCATACCCACCCTGACGCTATCTTCCGGACCGATCAGACGCAGCAAATGCTCGAAAATTCCGAGGCGCGCTATCAAGCCGCATTAGCTGCCGTTAAAGACCTAATCCTCGATTATGAAATGGGTAAAGTTTCGAAGGAAGATTACCAGCCCCTGCTGAGCAAAGCTAAGCTTGAAGCTGCGCAGCTCCGCCAGCAGATCGACCGCCTGAGCCGCCAGACAACGGCCGAAATCGAACCCACGCTCGAAACTGAGATTGAAGCGCTGGTTGCTGAACTGAAGAGCAATCGGTCGGTAGATGGAAACGAAGCCCTCCTGCAAGCGATTGACGCCGAAATTGAGCTGCTCAAACAAACGAAGAGGGCCAAGTCTGCCTGCCCAAACTGTGGCAAGCGCGCCCAGGATGATGATGCCTTTTGCAGTGGGTGTGGTCAGCCCCTGGCCGACCTTGGCGGTGAATTAGAACCGGACGAACACAGCTGTCCTCAATGTGGCTACGAAGTCCAACCGGACGATGTTTATTGTGCACAATGTGGCGCGGCTCTCGCTGCAGCGATCAAACGACAAGAACGAGAAGAAGCAACCCTATGAAGAGAGATTTGACGAGCCTCCGCCCGCGCGAGGGTAAGGCCGGCAGCAGGGCGTCCCTTTTTTCTATTTCTACCGCCGCGTTTTTCAGCTGCCTCTGGCTCGTTATCCTAACCGGGGCGCTACTGCTTAGGGCAAGCTTGGCCGAGGCCGCACCACCCGGCCAGACGCCCGATACGCTGCCTTCAATTTCGGGAGGGAGGGCGAATTGGCTTGAGAATTGCGCGCCCTGTCACGGCCCGACCGGCCAGGGCGATGGCCCTACAGCCCAGTCTATTGAGGGACCTCTGCCAAATTTTGCCGATCCCGACGCGGCTCGCCGGCTGGTTCCCCTTCAAAATTTTGACACCATCAAAAACGGACGGATCGAGAAACTCATGCCGCCCTGGGGCAATCGATTTACCGACCCCCAAATTTGGGATTTAACTGCCTACGTGTGGCGTTTGAGTACAACCCCGGCGGACCTCGAAGCCGGTCAATTTGTTTATCTTGAACAGTGTGCGGCTTGCCATGGTAACGGCGGGGCCGGTGATGGACCGGAGGCCGGCATCCAGATGGTTGACTTGACCAACATAGCCATGATGGTTCAGGCCAGCCAAGCCGATTTGTTCGCCAGCTATCAGGCCAGCGAGCAGCACGCCCAACTCGACGCACTCTCTGATACCGAAATTTGGCAGGCCCTTGACCACGTGCGCAGCTTTTCATTTGCCCTACCTCAGCGAAACAGAGTGCTCACCGGCCAGGCCATCAACGCCACACTCAACGAACCGGCCGGAAATATCGAGGTTACGCTGCGCGTGTTTGATGGTAATACCGAAGTTGAAACGTTTTCTACGCAAACCGCTAGCAACGGTCAATATGTCTTCGAGAACCTTTCTGATGATCCCGCCCTGCTCTATCTCGTTGACGGCCAATATCAAGGTATTACCTTCAGCAGTATTGACTTCGGACGATTCGACGCCGGTGAGGCTGAGACGACCCTGAACCTGAACGTCTATGACACAACCGGCGAGGCCGGTGCGATCAATGTGACCCAGCTGCATTACATCATTGCTTTCACCCCCGAAACGATGAACGTGCTGCAGATCTTTGTCATAGCCAACAACGGCGACCGGGCCTATATCGGCGACGGGAATGGATGGACTTTTCCGTTTGCGCTGCCCGAGGCGGCCGAAAACGTCATTTTTCAGAACGATCCAGATGGAGCACGTTTTGTTCAAACAACTGCAGGCTATGCCGATACCCGTCCAATAATTCCGGGCCGAGACGGGCTCTCGATTCTGGCGACTTATGATATTGCGCATGCGAATGATACGCTCACCGTGGAGATGCCGGTTCCGGCGCAAGTGGCCGCGGTAAACTTACTGATGGCCGATCAGGGCGTTGCTCTCGATAGTGAGCAGCTCCAATTTGTTGAAACACGACAGGTTCAGGGCGAGACCTTTTCGATTTTTAACGGGGCTAATTTAGAAAAAGGGGATATCCTGACCCTCAGGTTTAGCAATATAGGTCAACTCAACAGCGCTGCCGGACCCGGAGCAACAGCTGTTACGCCGGCGGTTGACCAAAATCTCTTGCGCTGGTTAATGATCAGCCTCGGCGGCGCAGCCATCATCGGTGTCGGGGTAGTGTATCCGCTCCTGCGCCCTCGTCTGGCCCGGCAGCCTCTTTCCGTCGAGGTGGACCTGGCCCGACGTAAACAGCGGCTGCTGCTTACGGTGGCTCGCCTGGATGAAATCTTTGAAGCCGGGGAGCTGGATGAGACTGTGTATCGTAAGGCCAGGACCAAGTATACGGCTGAGTTAGCAGAGATGCTGTTAAATCAATGATTCAGATACATAAGTTGGTCAAAACCTTCGGCCACCGCCCGGTCTTACGGAGCCTGGACCTGCACATTAATGAAGGTGATTTTGTGACCCTGATGGGCGCTAACGGTGCCGGCAAGACCACCCTGATGCACATCGTTGCCAGTTTGAGCAAGCCTACAGCCGGTCAGATATTTATCAACGGTTATTCCCTGACCGACTCGGCCAGTGAGCTGCGCCGTTTTATTGGCTTGGTTTCTCACAAGACGCTGCTGTACGATGATTTGACCGCAGATCAGAATTTGCGCTTCTATGCCCGTATGTATGATGTAC
>JBFGLD010000156.1:0-9028 GCA_041576335.1 Anaerolineae bacterium
CCGCTGCGGATGACACCGCTCGGACCAAACTGTATGCTGAATGGAAGAAGGCCGTTACCCGCACGTTTGATTGGGTAGAGCATGATGACTAAACGTCTTCACTGTTGGAGTGAAGAAATCCAATTCAACCTGTATTGTAACCGGTAACACGATCAGGGGAGGGAGGTTGGCGCACCCTCCCCTGATTTTTGAATGTTCTGTCGGTAACAGCCCCGTAGGACCAAGCGATGCCATCTATTGCTCAGAATTAAGCGGTTAGATATACCGCAGGTTACGGGGAGTTTAACCATGGAAAATTTTCACATTATCGTTATTGGTGGCGGCGGCACGGGTGCGGCCGTGATTCACGACCTGACCCAGCGGGGTTTCAAAACCACCTTGCTGGAGCGGGGCGAGTTAACTTCGGGTACAACCGGACGTCATCACGGTTTGCTGCACAGCGGTGGTCGCTATGCGGTCAAAGATCAAGAGTCGGCCATCGAGTGTATTGAAGAGAATATGATCCTGCGAAAAATAGCGCCCGAAGCGATCGAGGAGAACGAGGGCCTGTTTGTGGCGATTTCGGAGGAGGATGAAGCCTATAGTGAGGCGTTTGTGGCCGGCTGTGAAGAGTGCCGCATTCCGACGCGCAGCTTAACCCCGAAGCAAGCGCTCGAGTTGGAGCCAAACCTGAACCCTAACCTTCGCCTGGCTGTACAGGTGCCGGATGCCACAATTGATGCCTGGCGATTGCCGCTTCATTTCTTTGCTACGGCCAAGCATCGAGGGGCCGACATTCGCACCTATGCCGAGGTCGTCGGCTTTATCCAAAACGCGGGCGTGATTAGCGGGGTGCGCGTTTTAGACCATAAAACCAATACAGAATATGATTTAAGCGGTGACCTGGTTGTCAACGCCAGCGGGGCGTGGGCTGAAAAGGTTACAAATATGGCCAACGCCGATGTGCCGGTCCGGCCATCGCCGGGGGTGATGGTGGCCGTTCAGGGGCGTTATCACAATATGGTTATCAACCGGATGCACGCCTCTGGCGACGGCGATATTATTGTGCCGGAGCGTAATCTATCGGTGATCGGCACCACGTCGTGGGTGGTTGACGATCCGGATAAATTGGGCTTACCCGAAGATCACGTGCAGCTTATGTTCACCATGGGAGCCGAACTGGTGCCCTCGATAAAAAATGCGCCGTTTCGCGCGGCCTGGTCGGCGGCCCGCCCGCTGATCGGCAGCAAAGGTGAAGATGAGGGGCGGGAACTCAGCCGCACCTTCAAATGCTTTGACCATAAAGAGCGCGACGGGGTCGAAGGGTTGGTGACTATCTGCGGTGGTAAGGCAACGACCCTGCGCGGCATGGCCGAAACAACCGTTGACGTGGTGTGTCGCAAGTTAGGGCTGGATATTCCGTGCCGTACAAAGGAAGAAGTCTTACTGCCTTATCGAGCCTATTACAACTAGGGAGGCTCTTTTATGTCTGAGAAAAAAGTTCGCTTCAAAGTATTTCGATATAAGCCGGGGGCTATCGATCCGCCTCGATATGATACCGTTGAGCTAACGGTTGGGCCGCGAACCACGGTCCTGGATGCCTTAGAGACCATTCGGGTCGATCACGACCCCACCCTGATGTATCGCCATTCTTGCCATCACGCGTCGTGCGGTACCTGCGCTTACAAAATCAACGGTCGCGAAGGGTTGGGCTGCCTGACCAACGTCATAGAACTGGGCACAGCTGAAATCGTGATCGAACCGATGGACGCCCTGAGCCGCGTTGTCGATTTGGTGGTCGATATGGCTGAGTTTTATCGAGACATCTCCCCCCATTGGACCTATATCCGTGATAGTGAGTGGTATCCTGACGCCGCCACGCCGGAAGGGGTCGAGCATTACGTGCGCTTTGAAAACTGTATTGAATGTGGGGCCTGCGTCTCGGCCTGCCCGGTCACGGCGACCGGTGGTTTTTATGTAGGACCCGCTGCGCTGGCTGCCGTGAGTCGGGAAATCAGCAAAAATAAGGATCAAACTGCCCCCTTGTTGGATTTGGCCGGCAGCGAACAGGGGGTGTGGCAGTGCCACAGCGCCTATGAGTGCAGCGCCGTTTGTCCGTCCGAGGTTAACCCCGCCGGACACATCATGGCGCTGCGCCGGCGGTTGATTGTGCAAAAAGCGAAAAGCTTTTTGGGGATAAGATAATAAGGAGTCATCATGGAAACACCAATTGGGGTCAGGGCAAGCGGACCTAGATTCTCTTGATTGAACGCTGGTTTTTGCCGCTCAAACGCAGCGTTGGTACCTGGGCCTTTGTTTTTAACCGCTGGACCGGTGTGCTGCTGGCAATTTACCTCTACGTGCATCTGGGTATTTTGACGACCATTGCCTTTTCGCCCTCGGCCTACGACCAGTTTTTAGTCTTGGCCCGCTCGCCCCTGGGTCTTGCATTCGACGTGGTTTTGGTGGCACTGCTGCTTTATCATGGCCTGAACGGCCTCAGAATCGTCTATGCCAGCCTGGCCGGGCGGATAGAGCAGCAGCGGGCCCAGTTCTGGGTTGTGATTGCGCTAACCATTGTGATAACGCTGTACGGTGGGTATTTAATTTTTTCGTTTGAGTAAAGGAGATTAATCCGATGCGGCAAATTGAAACAAAAACTGCGGCTCGTCAATCTCTGGCTTGGATAGGTCAGGCGGTCTCGGGTGTTTTGCTGATCGTGGTCCTGTTATTGCATATGGTTTTTCACCATTTTCAAGAAGGTTTGTTGTCTTCCGACGGTGTTGTTGAGCACGTCTCGAGCCCGGCCGTCTTTGGGTTGGAACTGCTGTTTGTGATCGTTGTGACCTACCATGCTTTGCTTGGGATTAGAGCGGTTCTGTTTGATTTGAGCCTGACAGCGGATACCCGGCGAAAAATATCGACGGGCTTGGCGATTTTGGGAGTGGCTACGGCAGCGTATGGCGTGCTTATCGCATTCTTGATTCGATCGCAGGTGTTAGCCGGGTAAGAACGAACCCTTACAACCTAAAACGTAAACTGGTGACAGGCACGCTTGAAATCGCTCTCGCGCTGAATTCTTTCCAAATTCACCGGTTTGGTGCAATCTTGGTGCCTGTCACCTCGTTTCAGGCGATTGAGTTTTCAAGTAACGAACAACAGCAAATTACAGATAGAATGATGACAACGTGAGGCCGTTTGTCATTCATCCTCCGTCTTGCGTTAACCGGGCGCGATACGGCGGCATTCATCACATCAATCAAGCCATAAATAAAAGGAGGTACATAGCGTATGAATAGATCAACAGAGGTCCTCGTAATTGGTGGGGGGGCTACCGGGTGTGGCGTCCTTTATGACCTGGCTCAACGCGGCTTCAAGTGTCTGCAGCTGGAACGGGGAGCACTCTCCATGGGTACGTCGGGGCGTTTCCATGGGCTAGTGCATAGCGGTGGTCGCTACGTGACCAACGATCCTGAAGCGGCTGTCGAGTGTATCGAAGAAAATATTGTTTTGCGAAAGACGATGCCCCATGCCATTGAAGATACCGGGGGGCTGTTTGTATCCACTCCCTGGGACTCATCGGAATTCGCTGACCTCTTCTACCAGAGCTGCCAGAAGTGTGGGATCCCCGTTCAAGAGATTTCCATAGCCGAAACGCTGCATCGTGAACCGCTGCTCAACCCCAAAATTTCGCACTCATTCGAGGTGCCCGACGCTACGATAGATACCTGGGAGGCGTGCCGGGCTCTGGTCGCCACGGCCCAAGAATATGGGGCCGAGACGTTGACTTATCACGAAGTAGTAGACGTGTTGGTCAATAAGGGTAAGGTTACCGGCGTGGTCGCCAACAATACGGTCACGGGTGAAAAGGTGACGATCGATTGTGACTTACTCGTCAGCGCGACCGGTGCTTGGGGAGGCCAACTTGCCCAGATGGCCGGCTGTGACGTAACGGTATATGCGGGCAAGGGTACCATGATCGCCATGAATTACCGTATGATCAACACGGTGATAAATCGCTGCTTGCCTCCAGATGATGGTGATATTATCGTACCCGTTCGAACCGTTGCCATCATTGGAACCACCTCCGTTAGAGTGACTGACCCGGATGATTATGCCATCGAAGATTGGGAAGTCAAGTTGATGATGGATCAGGGAGAAAAACTGATCCCCACCTTCAAAAAGTTCCGGCCTCTACGGGCCTGGGCGGGTGTGCGTCCTCTTTACCAGGAAAAGTCGGCCGGAGTTGACCTGCGCGACGTTACCCGCGCCTATACCCTGTTAGACCATGAAAAACGGGACGGCGTGGGCAATTTTATCACGATCACCGGTGGCAAGTGGGTTACCCACCGCCAGATGGCCGAGCGAACAGTTGACCTGGTCTGTAAGAAATTGGGCACGGAGCGTCCCTGTCGAACCGCGACCACCGAGCTAAAGGCTCCCGACGGCAAGACATTTTATACCTTGGGCGAACGCTTAAAGAAATTAGAAACCGGCGAGCTAGAAGGCCAGCTTATTTGTGAGTGTGAGATTGTGACTCGTCCCCAAATAGAAGCGGTCTTGGCCACTCACGATAGCCATATCATCAATGATCTACGCCGCGACTTACGGCTCGGCATGGGGCCATGCCAGGGCGGTTTCTGCACCTATCGCGCCGCCGGGATTATGCACGAGAATAAGAACCTTACGGCTCAAGAAACAAATAAGGCCCTGGTAGATTTTTTACAGGAGCGCTGGAAGGGCATGACCTCAATTTTGTGGGGACAACAGCTTCGCCAAGTGCAACTTGACGAAGGCATTTTTTTGGGACTAATGGGTTTGGATAAACTGCCGCACGAGCTAAGCGGAGCGGATCGGCCTCGAATTGGCGAGGTGGAGACTGAAGGCTATTACGAAATCGGTGGTGAGCCTTCGATGACGAAGCACGATTAGGCTGGAGGCAAATGAAAATGAGCAGATATGACACAATTGTGATTGGTGCCGGCCTGGCCGGGCTGACAACTGCCTGTCACCTGGCCCAAGCAGAGAAGAAGGTACTGTTGCTCGCCCACGGGCTTGGCGCACTGCTGCTGGCCTCCGGCTGTATCGATATCCTTGGCTATCAACCGGCCGACTCATTGGATCCGGTCAAAAATCCGCTGAGCCAGCTGGATGCCTTCTTGGCGGAAAGACCTGACCATCCCTATCATATTTCCGGCCAGGCGCATATTAAGGCGGGGTTAGACGCATTTAAGAGACTGGTCAATTCGAACTCGCTTGATTATCAAGGATCACTCGATCGCAATTGGCTGTTGCCCAGCACGGTCGGCGCAGTTCGCCCAACCTGTCTGGCGCCTGCTTCGTTGGCCAACGGTGAATTAAGCCGGGGCGGTAACATGTTGATTGTCGGCTTCAATGAACTGCGCGATTTCTATCCGGCCTTGATCAGTCGAAATATCAATGAGCAAAAATTGGACGTCGAAAGTGACGCCGTAACCCTCAGTCTTCCGCCGATCCCCCTGGCTAATGCGATGAACGTCACGCCTATCGAGTTAGCCCGTTCCTTTGAAGAGCCTGATTTTCGACGAGATGTAGCTAATTCAATTAAACCAAAGAGCAAGGACTTCGACCGCATCGGCTTTCCGGCCGTGCTCGGAATTCAGAGGCATGGCGAGGTCATGGCTGATCTGGAGAAAAAGCTCGGTAAAACGATATTCGAAATAAGCACTCTACCTCCCTCGGTGCCGGGGCGACGCCTGTTTGAAGGATTACGGCAAGCCTTTTTGCAAGCCGGTGGGCAACTTATTATTGGCAGTAAGGTTGTTGATGGCGCCATCGAAAACGGTCAGGTGACCCAAGTTCGATTTGAAACCGCAAACCGGTTGAAGACCGTCCAGGCAAAAAGCTACGTTCTGGCCACCGGCGGTATTTATGGTGGAGGCATTCAGACGGATGCTGATGGTGGCATTGGTAAAGTGTGGGAACCGATATTTGGCCTGCCCGTTGAGGCGGAGTCAAATCGCCACTTGTGGTTCGCTACTGGATTTCTTGATCCCAAAGGACAGCCATTTGCCAATTATGGGGTCAAGGTAGATAAAAATCTTAAGCCGGTGAATGGCAGTGGCAACCCTATCGCCGGCAACCTTTATGTTGCCGGTGCCACCCTGGCCGGATCCGACTGGACGAGAGGCCGGACAGGAGATGGCGTGGCTATTGCTACGGCTGCCACTATCGTTAAACAAATTATCGGATAAGAGCTGCTAACGTGATAAAACAATTGGCCGCAGCCTGTGGCTGCAAACCGTTATTTTAGCAGAGGAGAAAGTTTATGACCACTAACCCGCCAGCTTTAGACGAGCTGACATTATCAATTTGGAAACAGGTTCAGAATTCGGCAGACTTATGTGTGAAGTGCAATATTTGCACGTCTTATTGTACTGTCTCTAATGTCACGGATTTATTTCCTGGGCCAAAGTTTGTCGGACCACAGGCCCAAAGGTTTCGGAACCCTTTTGAGATATCAGTCGACAATAGTGTTGATTATTGCAGTGGCTGTGGTGTTTGCACCATGGTCTGCCCGCACGGCGTCAAGGTAATGGAGATGAATGCCAAGGCCCGCTACAAACTTTACCAGCGGAAGCCCATCCCCCTGCGCAATCGACTTCTGGGACGTTCGGAGTTACTGGGCAAACTCAACAGCCCCATCGCCCCGGTGGCCAACTTGTTTCTCAAAAATTCGCTTGTTCGCATTCTTGTTGAAAAAGTTGTCGGCGTTCACCGTAAGGCCCCGCTGCCCAAGTTTTCGTTTGAAACGTTCCGGGGATGGTATCGAGCCGTTCACCTGAAATCGCCGCAGCGACTGGTCTCTGACAAGCGTGTGGTTTACTTTCACGGGTGCAGCACGAACTACTACGAACCAAGAGTTGGTAAGGCAGCTATTGCCGTGCTGGAACATAATGGGTATGAAGTGGTCGTACCCAAACAAATTTGCTGTGGGCTGCCAATGCTCTCTAATGCTGAGTTCGAGGCCGCTCGTAGTAACGCCTACTATAATATTAAGTCGCTCGTTAAATTTGCCAAGTCTGGTTATAAAATCGTAGGTACGTCGACCAGCTGCACCCTTTCCCTTAAATCAGACTATCTCCACATATTGGATATTGACACTGAAGAGGCCAAGCTTGTTTCTCGGCAAACCTATGATATTTGTGAATTTTTGTCAGAATTAGCCGACGCCGGCGAGCTAAGAACCGATTTTAAATCTTCTATTGATGTCACCCTGCCCTATCACTCCCCATGCCAGCTCAAAGCTCACAACATCGGACTGCCGGCAATTGCGCTGATGGAGATGATCCCCGGCGTAAAAATAAAGCATGTTCAGGCTGATTGTTGTGGGATCGCCGGAACTTATGGCTATAAAAAGGAGAAATATCAGATCGGCATGAACGTCGGCAAACCTGTTTTTGATCAGGTCCGGGCGGTGGGTTCAGATGTGGCGGTGTGCGATAGCGAAACCTGCCGTTGGCAAATTGGCCAGGTGACCGGCGCCCGTATGATCCATCCCGTCGAGTTACTGGCCCAAGCATATGGATTGGCATGAGCCATGGCCAGCCAGGGGTGATTTAGATGATTGGGAGATACGTTGGGCACCCTATGACGAGCCTACTTACCAAACTGCACTAAGTTATGTGCTTCCGGCTGATGTAGTTTTGGATATCGGCGCGGGTGACTTGCACTTAGCCCGGCGAATGGCCCGTGTGGCCAAACAGGTCTATGCCATCGAATTAAACGTTTCATTAGTCGACAATACGACCGCTTTACCGGATAACCTGACCGTAATCCGGGGTGATGCCCGCTGGGTCCGCTGGCCGAACGGTATCAGCCTGGGAGTACTGCTTATGCGGCACTGCACCTGCGTTCGGTTATATGTGGATCGCTTGCGGGCGGGGGGTTGCCGGCGATTGGTAACGAATGCTCGCTGGGGCATGGATGTAGAGTTGATGGATTTGGGGCCGCGTGCTGCCTGGACGACGGTCAAGGTTGGTTGGTACGCTTGCACCTGTGGTCAGGTTGGCTTTAAGCCCGGCCCGCCTGCTGAGTTGAGCGCAGACCGCCTGGAGGCCGTGACCGAAGTGGAGTGGTGCCCGGCGTGCATGCCAAGCGGCGACGCTGTTAGAAATGACCTGGGCGATGAGTGATTTATGGATGTCAAAGAAAAAGACTTAGAGTATCTCATACTGCTGGCTAAGCGATACCCTTCTATTCAAGCCGCTTCGACCGAGATCATCAACCTAAATGCGATTCTCAACCTTCCCAAAGGGACAGAGCATTTTGTGTCGGATATTCATGGAGAGTACGAAGCTTTTTTGCACGTTCTTAAGAATGCTTCCGGTTCGATCAAACGCAAAATTGAAGACGTTTTTTCCGATACCCTATTAGAAAAAGAAAAGCGAAGTCTGGCCACGCTAATTTACTACCCGGAACAAAAATTACCGTTGATCCTAAAGGAGATTGATAACCAAGAGGAATGGTACCGGATTACTCTATTTCGATTGATAAAGATGGGCCGGGTGGTGTCGTCCAAGTATACCCGTTCTAAAGTCCGCAAGGCGTTGCCTGATGATTTTGCCTATATTATCGAAGAGCTGCTGCACGAACAGGAGAGCATGGGCAACAAACAGGAGTATTACAAAAGTATTATCGACACCATAATTTCTATTGACAGAGCTAACGCGTTTATCATCGCCATGTCGAAATTGATCCAGCACCTGACCATCGACCGGCTGCACGTTATCGGCGATATCTTTGATCGAGGTCCGGGGGCGCATATTATCTTAGACACGCTCATGGATTATCACTCGGTTGATATTCAATGGGGCAATCACGATATTTTGTGGATGGGTGCCGCTGCCGGAAGCGAGGCTTGTATGGCAAACGTCATTCGAATGTGTTTGCGCCATACGAATGCCGATACCTTAGAAAACGGTTATGGCATAAGCCTGTTACCGCTCGCGTCATTTGCGGTGGATGTCTACGGCGATGATCTTTGTCGCCGATTTCGTCCAAAAGGAGC
>JBFGLD010000157.1:0-9027 GCA_041576335.1 Anaerolineae bacterium
GACCGTTTATATTGAGCAGGCTATGGCCCGAAATCATGTCTCGGTCATTCCCTGGGCTGATCCCTTGGCTGCGGCAGTTGCCTTAGCGCCCGACATCGTCCTGAATTATGAACGGCGTTCCGTCGAGGTCGAGGTTGGCCAAAATATGGCACGTGGGCAAACTATCACCGATTATCTTTCGCGTAGAGATACGATTGCCAATATGACCATCGTTAAAGATATCGACCAGGATAAATTTGAAGATCTGATGCGAATGATTGTCTAACAAAGCGATCGGCGATCTTTTGGATGGAAAGGAGGGACCGGTATCGATCAAGACGACTGAGAAATGACGAACGTTGTGGGCCGTGACTCATTATGCAGTGTCATACCCTTAGGTCATCACTCAGGCCGGTTTTGCTACAAACTTGTACCTGGTGACCTTGTAGAACTAATAACTAAATTTTGGGAGGAGACAATAAAATGAAGCGAAAGATACTCCGGCTGTTTTCCTTATTGATGGTGGTCCTGCTTGTCGCTGCCTGTGGCGGCGCGGCGGCCCCGGCGCCTGAGGGTGGCGCAGCCCCGGCCGAAGGCGAGCCTCTAAAGGTGGTCTTGTTTATCAACGGGGTGCTTGGCGACAAGTCCTTCTTCGACTCGGCCCAGCGTGGGGTCGACCGAGCCAAAAAAGAGCTGGGCATCCGGGCCAAAACTATCGAAGCCGGTTTGGATAACACCCAGTGGGAACCTGCCCTGGTTGACGCCGCGGCCAACGAAGATTACGATGTCTTTATCGTCGGCAACCCTGACATGGTTTCATTCCTGGAAAATATTGCGCAGCAGTATCCCGATAAGAAATTCATCATCTTTGACGCACCCGTAAATTACGAAACCTGTGAGTGCGCCAATGTGTACTCTGTTCTATACAAACAAAATGAGGGATCCTATCTGGCCGGTGTTTATGCCGCCGCGATGACGACTCAAGACATTCAAGGGATGAATTCTGAAGCTGTGATCGGCTCCGTTGGCGGTCAGGAGATCCCGGTCATCCTCGACTTCATGGTGGGCTACGAACAAGGGGCCAAGGATACCAATCCTGATATTCAGGTCATCCGCCAGTTTGCCGACAGCTGGAACGATCCGGCCAAAGGCAAAGAGTTGACTAAGGCCCAGTACAGTCAGGGCGCTGATATTGTCTTCCAGATTGCCGGCGGCACGGGCCAGGGCGTTTTTGAAGCGGCGGCCGAGGATGGTCGTTATGCTATCGGTGTCGACTCCGACCAGGCTCTCATCGTCGAAGACGCCGATCCCGACCAAGCGGCTCGCATTTTGACCTCGATGTTGAAAAATGTCGACAATTCGCTCTTCCGGGCGCTGCAGCTCCATCTCGAAGGCGAGCTGCCCTACGGCGAAATTGAGGTGCTGGGCATAGCCGAGGGTGGCGTTGGCCTGACTCGCAACAAATTTTACGAACAGATCACGCCTGACGAGGTTAAGGCGCTGGTTGACGAGGCACAAGACAAAATACTCAACGGCGAAATTGAGGTTGTCACAGCTTTTTAGGCTGGTTATTCAAGGTGTGCAGAGTTAATTCTGCACACCCTCACCAAATTGTTGATCTGCTCCGGTTAATATCCGGCAAAATCGGACCGGCCTGGTGAGTGGTCTAATCAGACGAAACTACCTCAAAAATGTGAAATTGGGTGAGATCCATGCCCACGTTTGTCGAAATGAAACAAATCTTTAAGATTTACCCTAACGGCGTCGTGGCCAACAAGAACGTCAATTTTTCGGTTGAAAAAGGAGAAATCCATGCCCTGGTTGGCGAAAATGGCGCGGGCAAAAGCACCCTAATGAAAGTCCTGTATGGCCTGGAACAGCCAACGAGCGGGCAGATTCTGCTAAACGGCAAACCGGTTACCATTGATAACCCTCACCACGCTATCGATTTGGGCATTGGCATGGTCCATCAAAACTTTATGTTAATCCCTTCGTTTACCGTCGCTCAAAACGTCGTGTTAGGCCGTGAACCGCTGAGCCGGCAGTTCATTGATGCAGACGAGGCCATTCGGATTACCGAGTCTTTAGCCAAAGACTATGGTCTGGATGTTGAGGCAACCGCCACAGTTGAGACCACCCCGGTGGGTATGCGCCAGCGGGTTGAGATTTTAAAGACCCTTTATCGGGGGGCGGACCTGTTGATTTTGGACGAACCCACCGCCGTGCTCACCCCGCAAGAGACGGATGATCTGTTTGAGGCCGTTCGCCGCTTGGTTAACCAGGGTAAAACCGTCATTTTTATCACCCATAAGCTTGTCGAGGTCAAGCAGGTTTCGGATCGGGTGACGGTGATGCGCCACGGGGAGGTCACGGGTGATGTCAATACGGTCGACGTGACCGAGGAAGATATTGCCCAGATGATGGTCGGCCGCAAAGTTTTTTTCCAAATTGATAAACCCGAGCAGCCGCGAGGCGAGGTGGTGACTCAAATCCGTAACCTGAGTTACGTATCCGAGACGGGTCGCCCTCTTTTGCGCGACGTGTCGATTAACGTGTATGGCGGTGAAATTCTGGGTATCGCCGGGGTTGAAGGGAATGGTCAAACCGAGCTGGCCGAGGTGCTGAGCGGATTGAAGCCGGCCACAACCGGGGAGGTGACAATTAAGGGAAAGTCAGTTGCCGGCCGAGATGCGCGCCGAGTTAGGCGGGCAGGCGTGGCCCATATTCCTGAAGATCGGCTGACCAACGGGGTAGCCCTTGAGGCCAGCATCGCCGAAAACCTCGTCGTCGATCGATATTACCGCTCGCCCTATACGCGTCGAGGGGTTATGTATCCCGGCCATATCCGCCAGCGAGCCGAGGAACTGATGAAAGAATTCGATATTCGTGCTTCCGGTTACAATGCCCCCATTGGTTCGCTGTCGGGCGGGAATATGCAAAAAGTGATTGTGGCTCGCGAGTTTTCGGCCGATCCAAAGTTTTTGATTGCAGCCCAACCAACCCGGGGAATCGATATCGGCGCCAGCGAGTTCGTCCGCCGGCAATTGGTTGAAAAGCGGAATGAAGGGATCGCCGTGCTGCTGATCTCGGCGGATTTGGCCGAGGTGATGAGCTTGTCGGACCGAATTGCCATTATGTACAAAGGCCAAATTGCCGGCGTGTTTAAGAACGGCCCCGATTTGAGCGAAGAAGAATTGGGCCTTTATATGCTGGGCGTTAAAAGACAAGATCCGGAAGCATTGGCCAGGATGCTGTAAATTACTTATAACTTAGGAGATCGCATCTTGGGATAGCCCGAGTAGCGTGAGGTGCAGCCGATAGTGAGTCCCCAGCGCAAGCAATTCTTGTTAAACTTTTTACGGATAATAGCCGTCGTCGTTGTTGCGCTTGGTATTGGTTTTATTATTACGCTTTTTGTGAGTAATGAGCCGGTCAAAGCATTTTTGGAATTGTTAACCGGACCCTTGCCCAAGATCTCGTTTGCCAATGGCGAATTTCAACTCAGAGGGATCAATCGCTTTGGTAATTGGATAGAAGAGAGTATCACTTTAACGTTGTTAGGCCTGTCGGTAGCCATTGTGTTCAGCGCGCGCCAATTTAGCCTGGGCGCTGAAGGGCAGCTCGTTTTGGGAGCCTTGGCAGCGGGAATCGTTAGTTTATTTGTGCAAGCACCTTTGGTTATTCACATAAGTCTGGCTCTGATTGCGGCAGGAACGGTCGGGTTTATTTGGGGGCTTATTCCGGGAATTCTGAAGGCCTATGTCAATGCCAACGAAATTGTCAGCACACTTATGCTTAATATCATCGCGATTCAGGTCTATCATTTATTACTAACCCAATGGCTCAAGGATCCGACCGCCGGCTTTGTGGCCACCGAGTTTTTCCCCAAGACGGCCGTCCTGCCCCTCGTCATCCCCGGCACCCGCGTCACCATTGCTCTGGTCCTCATGATCCTGGCTGTAATTGGCGTTTGGTTTTTAATGGCCCGCACGCCGTTGGGATACGAAATTCGAGTGGTGGGGGCTAACCTTAAATTTGCCGAATACGGCGGGATTAATACCAAGCGCGTTGTCGCACTGAGTATGGCGGTTAGCGGTATTTTCGCCGGGTTGGCCGGTGCCCATTTGTCCATGGGGCTTTTGAAGCAGCTGACCCTCAATCTGTCGCCGGGAATTGGCTTTGAAGGGATCGTCGTTGCATTGCTGGCCCGTAACAACCCAATAGGGGTGTTGGTTGCCGGCCTTTTCTACGGCTATCTGCGGACAGGAGCGCAAATTATGGAGCGTTCGTCCGATGTGACCCGGGAAGTCGTGCTCATTATTCAGGCCATAATTATCCTGCTGATCACGGCCGAGCGCTTGTTTCCCCTCTTTCAAAATTGGTGGCAGCGGCGACAAGCGTCCGAAAAAATCCTGAGTGATGTGGAAATAACAGAGGTGGCCGATGTCGTTTGAAGTTGTTTTGAGCAGTATATTCACGGCGGGTTTCATTGCGACCATCATTCGTATTTCTACTCCGATCATTCTACCGGCTTTAGGCGGTTTGATTTCCGAGCTGGCCGGGGTGATCAATATTGCTTTGGAAGGCATCATGCTGGCCGCCGCCTTTTTTGGGGTTATTGTGGGGGCTCTTTCCCCGCGCTGGCTGCCTGGTTTGCCGGTATGGGTCTATCCCTGGCTCGGGGTATTGGCCGGGATTAGCGCCGGCCTTGTTCTGGCCTGGATCATTGCCTTTACTTCCCTGGATCTAGGTGCGGATATTATTCTGGCGGCGTGGGGAATTAACATACTGGCCGCGGGCAGTACTGTCTTTCTGATGTTTGCCCTGACCGGCGATAAAGGCAGTACCTCCACGCTGGCCAGCCCGGCGATTCCTAGCCTTGTGGTCCCCTTTGTAAACGATATTCCCGTATTGAGAACGCTGCTCAATGCCGAAAATTTGACGGGTTATAATATTATGACCTACGCTGCTTTTATTTTTACCGGACTGGTCTGGGTTTTTCTCTATCGCACGCCTTTGGGTACCCATCTGCGTGCCGTGGGTGAAAACCCGGAAGCGGCGGCTTCGGTCGGCATCAATGTCAAGCGGGTTCAATATATTGCCTTGTTGCTGAGCGGCTTTCTGGCTGCGTTAGGCGGGTTAAACCTGAGCATGGGTTACTTGACTATTTTTCAGGCCAATATGACGGCCGGACGAGGATTCATTGCCCTGGCTGCTGTATTTCTGGGCAACAAGAACCCTGTCGGCACCGTCATCGCTTCAATTATTTTTGGCGCGGCCACCGCTTTGGGTGCGCAACTGGGGACGCTTAATATACCTAATCAATATATAGAGATGCTCCCTCCTTTTGTAACTATCGCGGCTTTGGTAATTTACAACTTGCGGCGCCAGGCCCAGATGGCGGCGAGCGCCCGTAAATTTCAAGAAAGGATGATGGCCGAACATAAGGCTGCTTAGAAAAATGGAATCACGAGATTTTTTACACGCACATATTCTTGGTGGGCTGTATGGCCAAGCGCTGGGTGACGCATGGGGCATGCCGGCTTATTTCCGCCCCAACCAAACCTGGATTCAGTTTAACGGTTGGATCGAAGAACTGGTACCTGCGCCGGCCGATCATCCGATCCATGCCGGCCTGCAAGCCGGCCAAATTACCGATGATACCCAGCAGGCCCTGGCCTTAGCGCTGAATGTTATTGCCGACGGCCAAGTTACGGTTGAAGGTTCAGCCCGCGCTGTGGTGGCCTGGTACGATGAAATCGACGGGGATAACTCGCCCTATGTTGGACCTAGTACCCGCCGCGCCGTAAAAGCCCTTAAGGTGGGCAAGGATCCGCATACGACCGGCCTGACCGGCGATACCAACGGCGGCGCGATACGCATAAGCCCCATTGGCCTGATTCATCCGGCCAATCCCAATGCGGCCATCGAAGATGCGATTATCGCCACGACGCCAACCCATTATACAGACGTGGCGGTTTCTGGAGCCTGTGCGGTTGCGGCTGCCATATCCCAGGCCATGGCCCCTGACGCGACCTTAGAAGATATAATCAATGCCGCGATTCACGGGGCCGATATCGGCCTGCGCCGGGGAAATCCCTGGTTTGGCGGCTCGGTGGCGCGTAAAATTGATCTCGCCGTCCGCCTGGCCACTGAGGCTAGCCTCTCGGAACGTGACCGTTTGCAAAACATATATGACTTCGTCGGCTCCACCCTGGCCGTTGCCGATGCCGTGCCAAGCGCTTTCGGGATAGTGGCCATGGCTGACGGTAATCCGGTTGACGCCGCGGTTTATGCGGCGGCCCTTTCGGGCGATGCCGATACGGTGGGGGCCATTGCCTGTGCGATTTCGGGTGCTTGGTATGGTATCGATGCAATTCCACCGGAATATATTGATACGTTACGTCAAGCGAACCCCCGCCATAATTTCAATGAGGTTGCCGAGGGCTTATACCGTATGGCCTTAAAAAACTTCCAGTCCCCATCTCAAAATAGCGATTTATTAGGTGATTTATTCGGTCAGGATGATTGAAATCAAGATACCCCATCTAAATGGGAAAGAGACTCAATGTACGATTTAATCATTCGCAATTGTCATGTCTTGGTCCTTACGGGCAACAACCCGCTGCAAATTTGGCGAAATCAAGATATCGTCGTTGACGAAGGAAAGATTTTAGAAATTCAGCCCACCGACCCAGTTGATACCGGCCTGGCTCACGAAGTCATCGAAGCTGGTGAGATGTTGGCCATGCCCGGCCTGATCAACAGCCATGCTCACGTGCCGATGGTTATCTTCCGGGGGCTGGCCGAAGACGTATCGATTGAACGCTGGTTTAACGAATTTATGTGGCCCCTGGAAGGCAATCTGACCGAGGAAGATGTTTACTGGGGCACGCTGCTTGGGCTAGTCGAGATGATCGAAGCGGGCGTAACCACTGTGGCCGATCATTATTTTTTCATGGACCAGGCGGCACGAGCCGTGCAAGAGGCAGGGACTCGAGCGGCCTTGGGCTGGGCTGTTTTTGGCGATCGGGGGTACAAAGCCCTAGATGAAACGGCTGAATTTGTAGAAAGCTGGCAGGGCCAGGCTGATGGCCGCATTACAACGTGGATGGCGCCCCACGCTCCCTACACCTGTGACGACGATTTTCTCAAGGCCGCAGTGGCCTACGCCCAACGTCTGGGGGTGGGCATCCACATTCACGCCGCTGAGGAGATGGGGCAAACGAGGGCCAGCTTGCGGAAACGGGGCGTCACGCCGATAACGGTGTTGGAGGAAACCGGCATTCTTGAGCTGCCCACCATCATCGCCCATGGCTGTGGCATTCTGCCTGAGGATATCGACCTGTTAGCCCGTCATAAAGATCACGTTGGAATTAGTCACTGCCCCAAAACATACTTAAAATTGGGGATGGGATTAACTCCGATCGCTGCACTGCGTGACGTAGAGGTCCCCGTTGGCCTGGGCACCGATGGAGCCGTGAGCAACAACACCCTGGATATTTTTGAAAGCTTGCGGCTGATGGCGATGCTCCAAAAACATGAGGCCCGTAATCCTGAGGTGATGACTATTCCCCAGGCGCTGGACATTGCCCTACGTGGCAGCGCCGCCGTGGTCGGACTGGCCAATAAGATTGGACAACTCGCTCCCGGCTACCTGGCCGATATCATCCTGTTGGATATGGCTGGGGCGCATTGCCAGCCGCTTCATAGCCTGACCGCCAGCCTGGTTTACAATATTCGAGCCGGCGATGTTCATACGGTGGTTGTGGACGGTCAAATTGTAATGCGCGATCGTCACATTTTGACTCTCAATAAAGCAGACGTAATCAAAGAAGTGAACCGGCGTATGGAGCGCCTGGCGGAACGCGTGCCGAGCAAGCGAATTCAGGTTTATAATCCTTAAGCACCTTGTATTGTGTCAACCTCATCATTTACCCGGAAGGCTGGCCCCTTTGACGCTTCGAGCTTTGCATCTGGCTGAGCGCTATCAGGTACCGATTTATTTCGATCCGGGCCTTCAAATGGGTTATGTGGCACCGGAAGTAAGCCGCCTCGTCTTGGCGTTGGTGGACACCCGCCTTTTCACCGAAGACGAAATCCCCGTGGTGGCTGAACGCGGGTTGGCCACAGCCAAACCTTGATAATTCATCAAGGACAACTGCTGCTGGGCAGCTCGCAAAGTATTTTTTTTTGAGTTTGATGGTCCCCGGCAGCGAACACTGCAGGTTAAGCTTATCGAAGGGTAAGGGAAGGATATTTCGGTGCTGCCCGAACTAAACATGCACCCAGAAGTAAGAACTGCCCTGCAAAGGGGAGACCCGGTTGTGGCCTTGGAGTCGACCTTAATTACCCACGGTTTTCCCGCCCCTGAAAACATTGAGGTGGCCTGGGCAATTGAACAAGCCGTCCGTGATCAGGGAGCGATTCCGGCAACCATTGCCGTGTTGGCCGGGCAGATTACGGTCGGCCTTACGCCCGACCAATTAGATTATCTGGGCTCAGCCCAAAGAGTACGCAAGTGCTCGCGGCGAGATCTACCTTTGGTGATAGCCTGTAAACAAGATGGAGCTACCACGGTCGCCGGCACGATGATTGTGGCACACTGGGCCGGCATTCGTGTCTTTGCGACAGGGGGTATTGGGGGTGTGCATCGGGGCCATCCTTTTGACGAGTCGGCGGATCTGATGGAACTGGCCCGTACCCCGATTGTTGTCGTATGCGCCGGTGCCAAGGCTATTTTGGATTTGCCCCTAACGCTGGAAGTGCTTGAGACGCAGGGAGTGCCGGTCATTGGCTTTCAAACCGACGAATTGCCCGCTTTTTATTCGCGACAGAGCGGTCTCCCTGTTGATCTACGAGTTGATAACCCGGGAGAGCTTGTTTCCCTTATTCGGATCAATGATAAACTCGGTTTGGGAATGGGTTTGCTCATCACCGTGCCGGTCCCGATCGAGGAAGAGTGGCCGGCTGAAGAAGCCCAGGTGGTGATCAATCAAGCCCTGGCCGATGCTGAAGCTGAAAATATAACCGGCAAGGCGATTACGC
>JBFGLD010000158.1:0-9017 GCA_041576335.1 Anaerolineae bacterium
GGGTGGTTGGGGTGTTCTTGGCTATGATGCCGCCGGTGTGGTCGATGCCGTTGGGAAAGAGGTTGAGAATTTCAGACCGGGCGATGTGGTCTATTACGCCGGTGCCATTGATCGTCCTGGCACCAACAGCGAATACCATCTTGTCGATGAACGCATTGTGGGCCGCAAACCCACCGGCCTGAGCGATGCGGAAGCCGCAGCACTTCCACTCACGGCGATCACCGCTTGGGAAATGCTGTTCGACCGGCTCGATGTCAAACGCCCGACCCCGCAGGGAGGAAATACCATTTTGGTTATTGGTGGCGCAGGCGGCGTTGGCTCCATCACCATCCAGCTTCTGCGGGCATTGACCGATCTGACGGTGATCGCCACCGCCTCGCGTCCTGAAACGCAGGATTGGGTGCGCGAATGCGGGGCTCATCACGTGGTCGATCACCGCCAGCCTTTGGCGCCCCAGGTTGAGGCCTTGGGTTTTGGTGCGCCCGGGCTTGTGTTCTCAACCACCCAGACTCACCAGCATTTTGCTGATATCGTCGAGTTGATTGCGCCGCAGGGCCGCTTTGGCCTGATCGATGACCCGGAAGAACTCAACGCCATGCCGCTAAAGCTAAAAGCCGTGTCACTTCATTGGGAATTGATGTTCACTCGCTCGCTCTTTGGCACTCCGGATATGGCGGAACAGGGCAAGTTGCTGAACGAAGTGGCTGCATTGGTCGATGCGGGGCGCATTCGTTCCACTGCTACCGAAGTCACGGGCAAGATCGATGCCGCGACTCTGCGCGCGGTGCACGCCCGGATCGAAAGCGGCTCTACGCGCGGCAAGATTGTGCTTGAAGGGTTCTAATGCAGTTAACCTAGGGTCAGTTATGCCGGCCGTGACCTGAGCTTGAAACAGAAGGGCCGATAACATACACCTGACGGATCCCGGGAGGTGCCCCGCCCTATTTATTAACTATGCTTTGACAGCGAACAAGCCGTTAATTGAGAGTAGTCTTGCTGGCCCGGCAGCGGGTAATGCGCAGGTCGTTGGGCGCCAGAGAAAGCTGTGAATGTCGACGTTGTCTAACGCGGTCGTTGAATGGGAGACCCGGGCCTTACACAGGCGCTAATTGAACGCCTCGTCTGTGAGCAGCTGGTTCAAGTTTGCGGCGGTCGTGAAGCGAAAGAACAAGCCGTAAGAAGGCCGGGCGAGCAAAGGCCAATGAAACAGAGCAGAAAGGCAAAGACAGAAATGCAAGAGCAAAAGACATGAAAGTAAAACAACGTGAGGAACTACTAAGAACATTGAAAGCCCGTTTTGAGAAAAATATGAACCGCCATAAAGGTCTTGAATGGGCTAAAGTACAAGCAAAGCTGGAAGCTAATACTGAAAAATTGTGGTCACTCAATGAAATGGAAAGAACTGGCGGTGAACCGGATGTTGTTGGTCATGATAAAAAGACGGGCGAATACATTTTTTATGATTGTTCAGCGGAAAGTCCTAAAGGCCGCAGAAGTGTTTGTTACGACCGTGAAGCGCTGGAGTCAAGGAAAGAACATAAACCAAAAGATAACGCTATTGATATGGCAGCTGCCATGGGCATTGAGCTTTTAACAGAAGAACAATATCGAGAATTGCAGAAACTTGGGAATTTCGATACGAAAACGTCGAGCTGGGTGAAAACACCTTCTGATATTAGAAAACTCGGCGGCGCCCTCTTTGCTGATCGCCGCTACGACAATGTCTTCGTATATCACAACGGTGCACCCTCTTACTATGCCGCCAGGGGGTTCCGTGGCTCGCTAAGGGTCTAATTTTTGCACAGGCAGCTTGAGCACGGATCACGCAAAGGAGAGGCAAAAGACAAGGTCTTGTCCGTAAACGTCAGCTGGCAACTTGAAGCGCGCACTGGCGCCCAACAAGCGGTTCCAACGTAGGTTTTAAGAGGTAAATCGGTGGAGTCAATATATTACTCGGTAAAAGTGTTAACTCTTCTCTGGATTTGTATGCTATTTTTCATTTTCGCTAGCAGTGGTAATAAATCTGACAAGGACGATAGATTCAGGTAGATTTTTGGGGATTCAAACCCTTTGCTGACTGATCTTAGACTTGGACACCCTCACCCAGGGGACCATGGGTCAAGGTGGTTTCAACGCCCATCACCTCAAATTGCCTGGCGCTGAGGCCGGCCAAGGCCGGATGCGTCTTCATCTCAGCGATCACCGATCCGGCCAGAAACGCCTCCACAGAGGCTTCGTCGTCAAACAGATAGATGCCGCCTGCTTCGCCCCGGTCAACATTCAGCAGCCAGATTTTCCAGCGCAGGCCGGGAGCATCCAGAATGGCATTGACCAGCGGGGCGACCATCTGCCTGTACGCCGCTGCTGAGACGTTGAGCTTGACAGTAACTATCAAAATTGTCACCGACATAAGTGTTGTTTCCTTTAGCGCAAAGACCTTTAAGAATTCTTCAAAGCCTCCATGCAGCCTGACCCAATCGCTTAATGATTGGCGATTGGGCCAGGCGCATGCCTTTAATCTACAGGATTAGTTGGATAGCCGGCCTCCTGCCAGGCCACCGTACCCCCTTCGAGTCTACTGACATGGGTATAGCCCATGTCCTTAAGGAGTTTGGCGGCCAGCGCACTTAACTCTCCCGTTTCGCAGGTGGTGATGATGGGTCGCGAGAAGTTTTTGAAGTTCGGGTCGCGCCACGCTTCGGGGATTTCGTGGTCGGCCTTATAGGTTAGGCTGCCCAGGGAGACATTGATCGCTTCGGGGATGATGCCGGTAGCGGCAATATCGGCGGCATCGCGCACATCAACGATTAAAATGTTCGGATCGCGCTTCAGTTGTTCATGCGCCTCTTGCGCATTGACTGCCGGCACCTCGGCCATCGCTACTTCCACGCTGTGACTGAAAGTAACCGGCCCGCTCTTCTCCGGGGCGGTTGATGACGGCGCCGCGTTTAGCCCACAGGCGGACACTCCAATCACAGCGAGGATCAAAATCAGGGCCGACCCGATTTTGCCAGACAAAACCTTCGGTTGCATTTTGTACCTCCTTGTTGGTTGATTAGCTTCATTTAAATTTCGTGCTGCGTAGCTGTCGCAAAATTGATTCGAATAAGCTTATCCGGGCAAGTTTTCCAATATTGTCTGATTTGAGGGGCGGTCTGACTCATATTTGGCAACGTAAGACCAACGAATCAGACCGTTTTGATCAATCACAAACACAGCCGGGGTCGCCAGGTTTGGATCTTCGATCAACCCCAAAACGCCATAAAGTTCGGTCACCAGATGTTCAGCGTCAGCCAGAATGGGGAACCCGGCTTTTGATGCTTCAACGCTTTTGGCCGCTCCAGCTTCATCCTGCACGGCAATGGCAATAACCTTTGCCCCTACATTCTCAAATTTAGCGCGATCTTTTTCCAACTCACCGAGTTGGCGGGTGCATATCGGTCACTCAGGATCGAGGTAAAAGACCAACACCACCGCACGATTGCTCTTGAGTTCGTCAGCCAGGTGAACCATCGCTCCGTTGTTGTCGGGCAAAGTAAAGTCCGGGGCCGTGTCTCCGGCGCGCGGGCCGGCGGAGACAGAAGCTTCGGCAGGCGTTGGCGCTTCGGTTGGGGCGGGTGTTGCTACGGCTCCGCCGCAGGCCGCCAGGACAAGCGCGAACACAATTTGTGCAAATGTAAGCCGGGCATATTTCATAGGGTTTCTCCTTTCTTGGGTAATACTGATTGTTGATTTTAAATCCAAGTATAGCCGATGACCGTTTCAACTTCGTTTCAAACGATTGTCGAAAATTGCATCTTTTTCACCATACCGGCGACTTTTCGGTGTATAATAGCAGGCAGCGTGAAGTGTATTGTGGCAGAAAATGACAACAGCGGTTTCGGCGCAGCGCAGCGTGGAGGAACAATGCAACTGAGCCAGGATAATGAACAATTCCCCTCGGCCTCATCCCCGGGCCAATCTGTATCTTCCCTGTTTTTATTTGGCCCGCCTCGCCTTGAGTGCGACAGGCGGGCGGTAGCCATTAGCCGCCACAAGGCGATGGCCCTGCTGGCCTACCTGGCCGTCACCCAGACCCGGCACAGCCGCGACACGCTGGCCGTTCTGCTTTGGCCGGAACTTGACCAGTCCCACGCTCGCGCTGCCTTGCGCCTGGCTCTGGCTACGCTCACCAAAGCGTTGCCCGGAGCCTGGTGGGAGGCTGACCGGGAAACCATCCACCTGAATCTTAATCTGTCTCCTTCAGACAAAGCTGTTTGGGTAGACGTGGCCCAATTCCAGGCGCTGCTGTCGGAGCGCCGGTTGCACGCCCACCCCACAACCGAGATATGCGACGAATGTCTCAACCTGCTGACCAACGCCATTACCCTTTATCAAGGCGATTTCCTGACCGGTTTCTCCCTGCGAGATAGCCCTGACTTTGACGAGTGGCAATTTAACCAAACCGAGGCCTTACGCCAGCAGTTGGTTGGGGCATTGGAGAGCTTGGCGGCCGGCCACAGCGCCCGGCAAGAGTTGGAGCCGGCGATTGGTTATGCCCGGCGTTGGTTAAACCTCGACCCCTTGCACGAAGCGGCGCACCGGCAGTTGATGCAGTTGTATGCTTGGGCCGGCCGACCCCATGCCGCCCTGCGCCAATATAGCGAGTGCGCCCGTATCCTTGAAAGGGAATTGGGTGTACCGCCGCAAGAGGCAACCACCCAACTATACAATGCTCTGAAAGAAAAGCAGATGCTGCCCCCGGTTGAGCCGCAAAGCAGCTTGTCCCCGACTGCCCGACCCCGCCAAATTTCAGTCGATTCCCTTTCCGGCCCTGCTGTACCGCCCCTGCCCCTGGAGCGCCTGGTCAAAGGGCAATTGGTGGGGCGTGAGCGCGAACTGGCCCGCGCGAACGCGCTCTGGCTACGCGTGGTCGCCGGCGAGAGCTATGCCCTCCTGGTCAGCGGCGAGCCGGGCATCGGCAAGACCCGGTTGGCGCGCGAAATCGCCACGGCGGCCCAATGCTCAGGCGGCGGAGTGTTAACGGGCCATTGCTATGCCAGTAGCGGCACACCCTACGCGCCCATCGCCGAGTTCATTCGGGAGAGGCTGACTGATCAGCGCCAGGGTTTGCCGGTTGACTTGAGCCTGCCCGGCTATATCATAACCGATCTGCTGTCCATCGCCCCTGATTTGCGCGCTCGTTATCCCAACATCCCACCTAATCCCCGGCTTGAACCTCAATTTGAGCAGCAGCGATTGTATGACAGCGTGGTCGCCCTGGTCCAGGCGTTTGTGCAAACGGCGCGCGCTCCGCTTCTGCTTTTTGTGGAAGATATACATTGGGCCGACAGTGATACCCTGTTCCTGTTGCGTCACCTTATCCGGCGCAGTCGCGCGGCTCACCTCCCTTTGTTAACCCTAATGACCTTTCGTGATACGGAAGTGGAGTTGGATGAGGCCGGTACTCTGAAAGAGATACTGCTGGATCTCAACCGCGAACGCCTGGCCGAGCAGATTAAATTGCCGCGTCTTGACCGGGAGCAAACCGGCGAATTGCTGGCGGTGTTGCTGGCGACCGGCGGCGAAATCTCGGCCGAATTTCTGGACGGCGTTTATGGCGAAACCGAGGGCAATCCATTTTTTGTTGAAGAGGTATGTCGCGCCCTGATTGAAGCGGGAAAACTATATTACGCCGGTGGCCGCTGGCGACGGTCGGATATGGCCAACATCGTCATTCCCCAGAGTGTCCGCCAGGCTATTCTGGCCCGCGTAGAACGACTCCCCTTGCCGGCCCAGGACACTCTACGGCTGGCAGCCATTGTCGGCCATCAATTTGACTTCGACACCTTGAAACACGCGAGCGACACTGGCACGTTGCCCCTCTCTTCGATTGCAGGGCAGGCTGAGGAAATAGTTATCGCCGCCCTGGAACGCGCCGTACAAGCGCAACTTATTTACGAAATGAACCACAGCGGGCGATTGGTCTTCAGCTTCACCCACATCCTCATCCCTTTTAGTGTGCGCCAGAGCTTAAGCGGGCTGCGTCGCCAGCGGTTGCACCGCCACGTGGCCGAGGTCATCGAAACCCATCATCCGCGCCACTTTGAAGCGCTGGCCTATCACTTTGGTGCTGCCGGTGAAATAGCCAAGGCAATTGAATACGGTTACCGGGCAGCGCATCAAGCCAAAGCTATGAACGCCTATGAGTCTGCTATTCAACATTTACGGACGGCAATTGACCTGCTTGAAGTTGATGAAGCGGTGGAAACGCGCCTGGTGATGCTGGAAGAATTGGCCGATAGTCACCACCTGCTGGGCGAGGGTGTAAGCGCTGTGCCACTCTATCAAGAAGCGCTGAAGTTGTGGCGTAACTCCAGCCAGCCGGACAAATGGCTGGCCGTCCGTCTATATCGCAAGATTGGCGAAACAGTTAACAGTATAAACCGGTATACTGACTATCAACGCCTGGCGTCGGTGTCGCGGGCCAGCCTGGAGGCCGGATTAAAATTCACCATCGGAGAACCGCCCCATCTGGAGACAGCCCGCCTGCTACAGACCCTTTCCAGAGATGCCTGGTATACTCGCATTGCGCTGAATTGGGAGGCGGCAGAACGGTACGCCCAGGCCGCCACAGCCATGGCCCAGGTATTGAACGCGCCGCTGGACTTGTCGGCTGCGCTTGATGCGCTGGCTGCTGTCTATGGCGCACGGGGGTGGCTGCGCGAGCGGTTAGAGGTTTGCCAACGCCGATTGGCCCTCAGCCGCGACGCACATTTCGACGACCAGCGCGAGCAGGTCAATATCTTGTATCAAACCGGTGTAGCTCTGTACGACATTGGCGAATACCTGCCGGCGCTCTCGCGTCTTTTGGAAGCGGAAAAACTGGCCGGCCAGATACATGATGTAACCACCCAGGCCGACGCGCTGACCTATCAGGGGATGTGCTTTTTTCGACTGGATCGCTGGGATGATTTGCTGAAGATTGAAGACAAATTGCTACATCTCCAAACACACTATGCCTTTGAACGGCTGGGGATAGGCATTTGTTTCTACAAGGCCTTAAATGCGAGTGTTCGGATGCTGCGCGACGACGTTGAGCGGGCTAACGTACTGCGCAGTGAGGCGTATGAGTTTATGATTGCCTTGGGCGGGCCACCGGAGCAGTGGGTGCGCGACCAATATTTTTGAGTCTGCCAGCCGCTTATGGCAGAGGGCGAGTTCGCTCTTGTCCGTGAATATCTTGAGGCGTCTATCGGTAAGTTATCTCTGGGATGGACAAATGTTGGGGACCATGAACTGTATGCCATGCTGGCCGATGCTGCTACCCAACAGCGAGACGAACCAGCCCTGCACCACTATGCCCCACTCGCCGAGCAGACGGCCCGGCATTACGGTCACACCCTCTACCAGGCCATCGCCCATCGCGCCTGGGGCGTAGCCCGGCGGTTGGCCGGTGAGTATGCCGCGGCTGAGTCGCGCTTGAGTCAAGCCCTGGCGCTGTTCCAGAATCTGGGAACACGCTGGCAGATGGGGCGCACCTACGTTGAACTGGGTGAACTGGCCCTGGCTCAAAACAACACAATCACGGCGCACGACCATTTTGCCCAGGCCCTGACAATGTTTGAAGCGATGCAGGCTGCCCTGGACGCAGCCCGAGTACGTTTTGTAGTGAATCAGTCGTCGGGCTTTGAAGGCCAACAATGAACGTACATACCTGGTTTGCCGAAGATAGAAGTTTTGGACTATATTAGCAGTGACTATTGGTGTAGTTTTTAGTGCAACGCCCGCCCACCGATGAGTAAAACTGTCAAGTCGGAATTTGAAAATTGTTAAGTACCTAAGAATTCCCAGTAAATTAGGCAAGGCGAAACTAAGCCACCTGTGGAACGAGTTTCACAGGGGTCAAAATCAGCCTTTTGAAGTTTTACAACAATAGCAGTCCTTAAGCAGCCCTGGGTTGGGGCGACTGCTCAACCAGGCTAGAAGGAGGCAATTTAAAATAAACGCTGCCCCACTTGAAGCCTTGGAGCTGTTGGCCGAGACTCAACCGGTCAAGTTGCTGCCGGACGAAGAGCGGTCGGCGGAGGCCGAGATGTTGGTTGGACAAGCCGTGTTGGGAGACCCAGTTCATCACGCCTAACTTTTCTGGTTCACGTGCGGCCGTTGAGCAAACTGTTTAAAGCCAAATTTCGGGCGGCCTTGCAAAAAACAGAGCTGTTCAAACAGGTACCCTATCAACTCTGGCAGGCAGCTTGGGTGGTCCATTCCCAAGCGGTGGGTAATGGGCAAGCGGCCTTGAAATATCTGGCCCCTTACATTTTTCGGGTAGCCCTCAGCAATAAGCGGAGTGTCAAATTGGCTGGGTTGGCCCATGGTCTGGCCAGCTTTGGTTACACTTTTTCTTATCTTGGCTTTGACCGGTTACAATTCCCAGACCCAACTTGGGCCAAGCTCCTTTATGGGGAGAGATTGCTTGGCCTTAAATTCCAAATAGAATTGACCGGCTTAGTCCAACTAGGATTATGCGGCGGCTTACGCCTGGGTTTATAGGTGACTTCGAGGCAGAGACGTAGCCCTTTAGTGGGGCCTCTTTGCTTGTCCGCGCCGCATGAATCCTTATTTGTTAGGCGGCTTCGTTGGAGCGAAATAGCAAAGGCAAGACAATTTCATGACAAAGGAAAACACGACAATGAGAAAATTAAAACTTCAAGTCCAAATGACCGTTGACGGTTACATTGCCGGACCAAATGGTGAAATGGACTGGATGGAGTGGAATTGGGACGATGAATTAAAACAGTACGTCGCTGATTTAACTGAACCTGTTGACTGCATAATCCTTGGACGAAAACTTGCCGAAGGGTTTATTCCTCACTGGGCTACCGTGGCTGCAAATCCGGATGACCCGGAATTTACAGCCGGTAAGAAATTTACGGACACACACAAAGTTGTTTTTACCAAAACGCTTGACAAGTCAGAATGGGACAATACCGTTTTAGCAAAAGGCAACCTTGTTGACGAAATCACTAAACTATGAA
>JBFGLD010000159.1:0-8979 GCA_041576335.1 Anaerolineae bacterium
ATTCAACACGATGCCAATAGATCGCCTCCCAAAATTTGGGAAAGCACGGGGGCGGGGGGCATATTTCCCCGAGTTTGTCTCAGCTTCCTATGATCCGGGACTCACCCCCAATAGAAATGAGACGACAATATATGAACGCAGATCTAGTTTTGCACAACGCCAATATCTACACAGTTGACCCCAATCACCCCTGGGCAGAAGCTGTCGCCTGCGCCAACGGACGTATCATGGCAGTGGGCAATAAAGAGAAGATCTTGGCTCTGGCCGGCCCGCAGACCCAGCATATCGATGCTGGGGGCTGTCTCGTCTTACCCGGCCTGATTGATGCCCACGTTCACTTTTTATCGTACGCTGTGCGGAGACAGCAGGTAAACTTGTTCGGGCTGCGTCAGTTCGACGAAGTCCGGCGCCGGGTAGCGGCAGCTGTGGCCACCGCCGGGCCGGGGCAATGGGTGCAGGGTTGGGGTTGGGATGAGAATAGTTGGGATATCCAACCTGAGAGGGACTGGCTGACTCAGCTCGCACCTCGGACACCGGTGGTGTTGGCCAGATTGGATATGCATACCTGGTGGGTCAACCGGGCCGCTCTTGAACGCGCCGGGGTCAGCCGCGACACGCCTGATCCGCCCGAGAGCTGCCTCGAACGTGATGCGGCAGGTGACCCGACCGGTATCTTGCGCGAGTGGAATGCGATTGACCTGATAGGCAAACATATCCCGTCACCGGATGCCGTAACTCTGACTAAATGGCTACGCGAAATTATTGCCGAGTCGCACCAACTGGGGCTGACCGGCATCCACGACCAGCGTGTCGAGCGCGAGGGGCAGCAAAGTTTCCAACTGCTTCAAGGGTTAGACCGGGCAGGCGATCTTGCACTGCGGGTTCATATGAATTTGGCTGCTGATTATATTACCGAAGCACATTCGATCGGCTTGCAGCCCGGCTTTGGTAACGACCGGCTGTGGCTTGGTCACCTCAAGGCTTTTGCCGACGGCACACTCGGCTCCCGAACTGCCCATATGTTAGCCCCATTTGACGGCGAACCCAATAATTACGGCATTGCAGTGACCTCTGCCGACGAATTGGGCCAGTTAGCCCTGCAAGCCGATCAGGCAGGCTTTTCACTTTCCGTTCACGCCATCGGCGACCGGGCAGTACGAGAGGTCATTGACGTGCTCAGCGAATTTCCGCGTCAGCCTGCGGCGCCTGGCGCCACATTGCCCCACCGGATCGAGCACGTTCAGCTCATCGACCCTAGCGATTTCCCCCGGCTGCACCAACATGGGATCGTCGCTTCAGTGCAGCCGGTCCATATTATGCTCGACTGGCGCACGGCCGACCGTAACTGGGGCCGACGAGCCCGGACTGCCTATGCTTTTCAATCACTACTCAAGCACGGGACCATCTTGGCATTTGGCTCCGATGCGCCGGTGGCCCCGCTTAATCCGCTGCTCGGGATTCATGCTGGGGTCACCCGTCAAGATGAGCATGCCGAACCGGCCGGCGGCTGGTATCCTACCGAACGGCTAAGCGTCGCGGACATGGTCAAGGGTTACACTATGGGACCGGCCTATCTGGCCGGAAAACAATACCGGCAAGGCTCCCTTACGCCCGGCAAGTGGGCTGACATGATCGTTTTGAGCCATAACATTTTCGAGATTCCGGCGGATCATATTAAGGAAACCACGGTCAGGCTGACAATTTTCGACGGGCAGATCGTCTATCAGGCAAAGGGTCTGTCCTAAATTTTTGGAAAAGAGTGGCCCAGTCTGGAAATAAGCGTTCGTTTACATCGATACATATCTCTTGAAGACTGGGCCAGTCTGGTATTACTGCAACTCGCCTAAAATCGGGGACACACCCTCAGGCAAACCAGCCGTTGACCAAACTCGATGCGCATCAAGACTTTGTGGGTCAAAGAGAAATATCTGCAGCAGATCCTAAGCGGGCGTAAGACCGTTGAGGTGCGGGTAGCCTATAAAAACATCGACCGCCTGCAACCCGGCGATATGCTCCTACTTAACGAGCAGCACCGCTACGTTATTAACGAAATACGACGCTATCCAAACTTCGAAGCTTTGGTCGCGGCCGAAGATCCCATCGCCATCGCACCCGAACTCCCCGATCGGGAATCCTTGTTAGCAGCCTGTCGTGCTTTCTATCCCCCCGGAATAGAAGCGTTGGGCACAGTGGCTCTAGAGCTCAGGCCCGCCGGTTCAACCACAGTGCAGCGCTAAATTTGATTTCACGCTTATTTCCTCATATTATACGGTGTAGGTAAAGCTTGGAAGATGGTCCGGTTGGAAAATGATCTTCCTGCCAATCGTGCAGACCCTCGCTATTAGTTTGTGTGAGAGAGCTAATTCTGATGACCCAATTTTCGGCGCTGCCCTCAGTAGATACGATTCCTGAAGATATTGATGATCGGCTTCGCCACTTAATTCATGATGCTCCTGAAAAAGTGACAGCAGAATGGCTGTGCGACCTTGTTAGAAATAGCGGCCATCTGACCACGCCCGAGTATCTCCGCTGGCGCGTGGTTAGCTTGATCTGGCTAGGCACCCAATTTGATGCCGACAAAGCATGGCCGTATCTTTTGTGGCTAAATATGAATGAGCCGGTGATGTCGGACCACCTTAGTGAAATTGTCACCGATGGCGCAGAAGAATTGCAGTGCCACGTTCAGTTGGCCAATTGGATGGCTACTGCTGCCGATGAGCGGCTAATCCAGTTTGTTAGCACGTACAGACACAATTTACCGGCGCATAAGCTCGGTCCGCTTTTTGGCCGGCTGAGGAGCAGATCCCACGCACCCGAAACCGGGGTTTGGCTGGCCAGTTTTTGTCGAGACTCCTCCGATGATCCCTCACCCCTTATGCGGCCGTGGCATTTATTGGCAGCGGCGTGGTATGCAGCCTGCTTCAACCCCACTGCCGGCCTGTCTTATTTGCGCGCGTCTAGCAGCGGTCAGGCTGTCCTCTCATCAGAGGACAGCAAGCTCCTGACGGAAACGGCAGATGACCTCAACCTGACCGCGGCCCTGATCCAGTGGCTTGCAACGTGCTCCGATGCAAGCGTCAAAAATATGCTCAGAGATTTCGGGCATCCCGATCCGGCAGCTTTTGCCAAGGCCATTTTTGAAAATCCGCCCAATTATGACCATCTGGCAGAGTCAGCCGTTCACGCCGGCGACGATGCCCAGACATTCAAACGCAATCTCAACTTACTAGAAACAGCAGGGGTATTAGCCAAAACCGCCAAGGTTTTGGATTTGGCCTGCGGTCCGCTGGCTGCTCAGACTTTGCTGCTCAGTTCAGCCGGTTACCAAACAATTGGGGTCGACTTACACATTCCGCCGGACTATCTTCCGTTATCAGGTTTCAAACAACGGCTCAAGAAGGGCAAGTACGTTAAGGCCTGGAAAGCAGCTACGGCTGCTTACTACGGCGCTTTAAAGAGATACGTCGATGGGCTAAGGCTTAAATGGGGTAAGGTTAAAATCGAGCTGGCCGATGTGACCCGGCTCAAATTTCCACACGCCGGCTTCGACGCGGTCATCTGCGTTGACTATCTACACCACGCTCCCGATGTAAGCGGTCTACTTGCCGAAGCCGAACGGGTGCTAAAACCAGGTGGCCTATTATTGGCTGACATCAAACCGTTTACTACCTTGACGGGCGACTTCCAGACCACCAACTCCGACCGTCCCTGGGGTCATCTCCGCGGAACTTCTCCGGACAGCTTGGTTCCGTCGCTCATGCTCAACAAGTGGCGGGAATCGGAGTACCAGGCAGCGGTTGAACAATTTTTTACCGTTGAACAATGGTTAACCGAGCAAGACGATGCTGCTGTCAGCCGGTTAGCGCCGGAGATCAAAGCGGAACTATCCGGCTATAGTGAAGCGGAGTTGTGTCGTAAGAAAATTGTATTCGTCGGCCGGAAGAAGGGTTAGTCCGATATTATTACTAAGGAAGGCCAGAGTTTGCCGGGCTGCCCGGAAGCAGGCGCAGCGAACGATCAAAGCAAAATGGCATCGAAAATAAGGGATAGTTTTTGTCGAGAATTAGCTAAAGCTGACCGGGATATCAACCTGGCATATGCTGCCATGCTCTTCTCAGAATATTTGGCAGAGCCGTTTGACAGTACGCTCTACCTCAGTTTGCTCGATGAAATGGCCACTATCATTGAGCAGGCAGTCCTGGCGGCAACAACCGATCTAGAAATCATCAAAGCAATTAATCAATATTTATTCGAAGAGCTAAAATTTAGTGGTAATCAACAGAACTACTACGTTCCTCAGAACTCATTCCTCAATATGGTTTTGGATTTGCGACTGGGCATTCCTATCTCTTTGAGCGCAATTTACCTCGAGTTAGGTTGGCGACTGGGGCTACCTATGTGGGGTATCGGCCTGCCCGGCCATTTCATTGTGGGTTATGGCTCGACGACCGATCCAATCTATATTGACGTTTTTGGGCAGGGCCGCATCTTGAGCGAAGAAGAGTGTATCGATATCGCTCGAGGCAGTCACAACAGCCGGGACCGGATTAAGAATGAGTATCTTAAACCGATTTCGAAACGGGCTATCCTATTCCGGATGCTGTTGAATTTGAAGCAAATCTATGTGGGTCTGGAAAACTGGGAGAGAGCTTACAAGGTTGTTGATTTAATGTGTATTGCCAAACCGAAACAGATTAACGAAGTAAGAGACCGGGGCCTGCTGGCTTATCGCCTTAACCGCCTCCACGCCGCGATTTTTGACATCGAGCGATATTTATTCTTAGCTCGCAACAGCCCTGATACTGCCTGGCTTAAACAGCATTTGGAAACGATGGAGGAAAAACTACTGCGTTTAAATTGATTAGCACCTAATGTCCTCAGCGGTCTAGACGCCATCTGCCACGGCGCCCTTCTTTCTTGTCCATGAAAATTGATTACGGAATTTACGTACCTGTTTTCTAACCCACGGGGTGCGAATAAGCAGCAGCACGACGATCACCGCTCCGTACGCCAGAGGCCGGCGAACATCGGCTTTGACCAGCATATAGAAATGGACAATTACGAGTATTCCGGCCAGGTACACAAAGCGATGCAACCGCTTCCAATTTTTGCGTAAACGTCGCTGCCAGCCCTGCGTTGAGGTGATGGCCAGCGCTGCCAAAATAACAAAGGCGGAAAAACCAACCAAGGCGTAACGCTTTTCGAAGGTGGCTTCCCAGATAAGTTCCGGGTCCAGACCATAATCAAGCCCGACAAAGATCAAGAAATGGAGCGCGGCGTACATAAAGGCATAGAGCCCCAGGGGTTTACGCAGCGGCAAAACTTGCCGCCAGCCAAACAGCGTATTTATCGGCGTGCAGGCCAGCGATAGGATTAGGAAAACAAGCGCATGCCAACCGGTGCGTAAGGTTAGCTCTTGAATCGGATTGACCGTGAGCTGCTCAAACCAAAAATCCCAAATCATCTTGGCCAGCGGAAACAGGGCCCCGACGTGCACGCCGATTTGCAGCCAGCCCCGGCCTTGCGGCCATCTTAACCGGGTTACACGCATTAGTAGGATTTCCTCAGATCCATGCCCTCGTACAGCTGGGCAACTTGTTCAGCATAACCGTTAAACATCAACGTCTTGCGGCGGCCAAACTCGCCAATGCGGCGCTCGGTTGATTGAGACCAACGAGGGTGAGGCACCTCCGGATTGACATTGGCGTAAAAGCCATACTCGTGTGGGGCCGAAGCCATCCAAAGCGACACAGGCATGGCTTCAACCAGGTCGATTTTGACAATCGATTTGATGCTTTTGAAGCCGTATTTCCACGGTAAAACCAGGCGGATGGGCGCACCATTTTGGGGCAGCAGCGTTTTGCCATAAAGTCCAGTCGCCAAGATCGCGAGATCATTCATCGCTTCGTCCAGTCGCAAGCCCTCCACATAAGGCCATCTAAAATAAGCGTCTCGCTGTCCGGGCATTTGGTCAGGATCAAAAATTGTCTCGAAGCGCACAAATTTAGCTTTTGAAGTCGGTTCCACCTCTTGCAGTAATTTGGCCAGCGGGAATCCGAGCCAGGGAATAACCATCGACCAGCCTTCGACGCAGCGTAGGCGATAGATGCGTTCCTCCTGGTCAAACATCGTCAGCAAATCTTCGACACCAAAAGTTTTCGGGTTGTTGACCAAGCCCCCAACCTCGACCGTCCATGGGGAGGTTCTGAAATCTTTGGCTAACCCTGTCACGCCTTCTTTGTTGGTAGTAAATTCATAATAATTGTTAAAATTGGTGACCGCCTCAAACGGGGTCAAGTCATCTCCGATCTCATCGGTAGAGGCCTTGACTGAAATATCTTCGGCCGGATCTGCGCCGGCTGCCCCCGTACTTTCCTCGGCAGCGCCGACATCGCCCGTTGCAGCTGACGACGTAGGGCCTGACTCTTGAGCGCCGCAAGCTGCCAGAATAGCCGAGCTCGCCGCCAACGCGCCAATCCCGACCATAAATTTGCGACGCGAAAGATAAATGTGTTCAGGTGTTATTTCAGATGGACTAACTTGGCTCATTATCTCTCCCTTTAACAATTCACTCAGTTGAGTTTTGCCATTTCAGGACGTTTATAATAATACATTAACCCTAAAATATAACAATTTGCTTAAGCAAACCTTACAATAGACGGGAAAGTTATTCAATTCTCGAATTAATGGTTGCCTTAGGGGTCACATTGAAGTAAGTGGCCAGGTTCACCGCTCAAGACTTCATAAAGCTGACCGCTTCCGCCCTCAGTTGGCAAAGGGACATCCAACCGGCCCAGCGGTCGAAGCTGCCCAATCGCCGCGAAGCGCTCAATTGTCGGGCGCACCGTGGGACCGTCGTCAAGTAGATAAACCGGTAGCTTGTCAACAGCCATGCGAGCTAAAAAGCAGTCGAAAGCAGCCTCTGTCCAACCTCCGGGAGAGAAGGGCCAGCGGCCGGCATACAGCATAACCGCCCCTCCGTTGAGGTGGGTTCCGATTGCGGCAGGCCTGGGAGTCAAGCGCCGTAAGTCGGCCAATGCGGTTCGCTCGGCTGGTGTTACGTAACCAAATGAAGCGCGATGGGGCTGCCAGGTACGGCTGACCAGTGGCTGCATACGTACGATTGGCAAAAGTAACGCCGCAAAGAAGCCGCAACCAAGCAGCATGTTGGATAGGCGCGGGGTCTTTGGTTTAGCCTCGGCGCCGCGGCCGAGCAGCGTTAGCCATATCCGGGCCATGCCGAGGCCGGTCCAGGCTACCAGCAGGGGAAACAACGGCAACAAGTCGCGCAAGCGGAGCGACTCGTAAGGCAACTGCAACGCCGCAACTGAAAGAGCGCCGGCAGTCAATGTCGCCAACCCAGACCGGTCTCGTTGCCACTGCCAGAGGAGGCCCATAATAAGAAACGGCCCTAACAGGCCGAATTCACGCCCATGCAGCAACTTTTTCATGATCGAGGCCGCAGTGGGCCCGATGTGCTGCCAGGCAAAGTGGGTCAGCTCGCGCGCCTGCGGGTTCGCCACGGGACTGTCAAACACATGCCAGCGGTACACAATATCCGGCAGCGCCGCCAGCAAAGCACCCAGGCCGGCCAGGATCAGCAGCTGAACCCGTTGCCTTGGCGCGGCACTCGGAATCGAACCAACTCCGACGGAAATGCTAAAGACAAGCATCAGCTGGGTGTAGCGCATATCGTAGGCCAACCCGAGGGCAATGCCGATGGCCAAGGCCATCAGTGCTGCCGTGGCCCGGATGTTCAGCCTGAAAGAATCGAGCCACGATGGCCCGGTTATCTCTTTTAACAAGGGCATAAAATTAGGCCCAGCTTTCATGCGGGCTTCCTTGCCGCCGGTCAGCCCGCCGGAATTATGGGGACGAAGGGGCGTAGCTGCGATGGTAAGCCACCCTCCTCGCAGCTTCAATAACCCTATCCAAACCAACGTAGTGAACAAAGCAGCAGCCACGTCTGCCATGGGCACCAGCGAGCGATCAATGATCTCAAAAGATGTGGCCCAAACGAACACGGCAAAGCAGCCGGCCAGGCCGTGGTCCAAGCAGAAACCCGCCAAAGATCTAGGGGCCCGAGCAGGTTTGGGCGCGCCATCCTGACCATGCGACTGTATGAGCTGAGCAGCGCAGCTCATCTCTACGGCCAGCCACCCGCTGACCAGGGCAGCGATCAGGGCCAAAACAGGACCGGTCAAGTACAGACCCGTTTCACCTGCCAGCCCGTAACCCAGGGCCATCAAGACCGACAGGCCTGCAGGCCAGACACTGGCGGCGTGGCCGGCCTGATCGAGGGGCAAATGATAGCCCGCCGTGATCACTGGCGCCCAGGCAATGTTCAAGTCAACAACGTAGGAAAATAAATCAAACCGGTGCAGGACTGTTCCGCGAATGGCCAAGTCGACCGCCATTTGGGTGTAGCCAAAAGGATCAGTGCCGGTAACACCGTGTGTACGGTGTGTAAACAATTCAAGCGCCATCCAAGTGAACGAGCCGAGCGCCAGTACGGCCGGCACTGTATAAAGGACCAGCGGCCAAGCTTGGCGAGTCGATCTGGTCGGCCAACGACGGTGGCCTACGGAATCGGGAGGCATGACCCACGTTAGCATCCGAGATTGGCTATGGCCACGGCACACGACAAAGAGGTCAAGCAGCACCGTATAAAGCATGGCTGCCGCTGTCACGCTGCCGAAGTAGAACGGGAGCAACCACAGTTGCGAAATACTCGGGTGCAGTTCTGCCGGAAACGACTGCTGTGGTCGCAAGCCAAGCAGCAGATGAATGCCTCCGCTGGCGTAGGCCAGAAATAGCGGTGTCAAGGGGGCGATATATACCGGTGACCGGCGCGTGTCGAAAAATTTTCCCGGCCAATCAGTCGTTACGAGGGAGATAATGAGCTGCACAGCTATCAGCGAAATCCACAGCCCCAGGGCCCATTCCCAAGCCCAGCCGGCCGCACCGACCCATAGCCCC
>JBFGLD010000160.1:0-8925 GCA_041576335.1 Anaerolineae bacterium
GGAGAGGAAGAAGAACATGACCCAGGCAGCACCCCAGCTTCTCTGCCCCAGTGGCTGTGGGAACGCCGGACTCTGATTTTAGTTGGATTAGCCGGGCTTTTCTTTCTCACCGGCTGGCTGGGCGAGACCTTTTTGGGCATGCCGGAAGCTGCTGCCATTGTCTTTTATGTCCTGGCCTACCTCGCCGGTGGCTACGACATTGCTACCCACGCCATTCCCGGCCTAATCAAGGGCAATTTTGACACCGACGTATTGATGCTGGCCGCCGCAACCGGGGCCGCCCTCCTGGGCGAGTGGGCGGAAGGCGCGTTTCTGCTGTTTCTCTTTAGCCTGGGCCACGCCGGGGAGCATTACGCCCTGGACCGCGCTCGCAATGCCGTAAATGCCCTGGGCAAGCTGATGCCCAAAACGGCCCAGGTCAAGCGCGGCAACCAGATTGTGGAGGAAAATGTAAACAAGCTGCAGGTCGACGACATCGTGGTGGTCCGCCCCGGTGACCGCCTGCCGGTTGACGGCCAGGTTGCCGGCGGGCAGAGCGCCATCGACCAAAGCCCGATTACTGGCGAGAGCCTGCCGGTTGAAAAAGGCGAGGGCGACGAAGTCTTTGCCGGCACCATCAACCAGGAAGCGGCCCTCGACATCAAAGTGACCAAACTGGCCAAAGATAACACCCTCAGCCGGGTGATGCAAATGGTGGGCGAAGCCCAAAGCCAGCAGAGTCCGACCCAGCAGTTCACCCAGCGCTTCACCGCCAAATTTGTACCCGCCGTCCTGGTCGCGGTCTTGTTGGTCATTGTCGTACCGCCGCTGGTTGGCTGGATGCCGCTAGCGGATAGTTTCTACCGGGCCATGCTGCTGTTGGTAGCCTCGTCGCCCTGCGCTCTGGCCATTGGCACGCCGGCCTCGGTGCTGGCCGGGATTGCCCAGGCGGCCCGCAACGGTGTCCTGATCAAAGGCGGCGTGCATCTGGAGAATTTGGGGTCGCTCAAGGTGATGGCCTTTGACAAAACCGGCACCCTGACTGAAGGTAAATTCAAGGTCACCGATGTCGTGCCGCTTAACGGGACAAGTCCGGATGAACTGCTGCGAGTGGCGGCGGCAGTGGAGCAGCAGTCTAACCACCCCTTAGCCCTGGCCGTGGTGCGGGCCGCGCAGCAGCAGAGACTGGAGCTGCCTGCCGCCGATGGCCTGGAAAACATCGCCGGGCGCGGCGTCCGCAGTGCGGTCAACGGGCAGCCGGTGCGCATCGGCTCGCTCAAGCTCTTCCGGGAAACCAACGCGCACCCGCTTGACGGCGAGATTGTGCAAACCATCACCCGCCTGGAAGATGAGGGTAAGACTACCATGGCTGTCAACCGGAACAACCTATTTCTGGGCGTGCTGGCCCTGGCCGACTCGCCGCGCCCCCGTGTGCAGAAGACTCTGCAAAAGCTGCTCAAGCTGGGCATCACCAAACTGGTCATGCTGACCGGCGACAATGATGACGTGGCCCAAAAAATAGGCCAACAGGTCGGCGTAACCGACGTACGGGCCGACCTGCTGCCGGAGCAGAAGCTGGAGGCTATCCGGCAGCTGCAGCAGGCGCATGGCGACATCGCCATGACCGGCGACGGCGTCAACGATGCTCCCGCTCTGGCTGCAGCCACCGTCGGCATTGCTATGGGCGGCGCGGGCACGGCCGTCGCCCTAGAAACAGCCGATGTGGCCTTAATGGCCGACGACCTGGATAAATTGCCCTTCGCCGTCGGTCTCAGCCGGGCCAGCCGGGCTATCATCAAGCAGAACCTGGCTATATCTCTGGGGGTCATGGGCCTGTTGATCGCGACCTCGGTCCTGGGCGTGGTGGCCTTAAGCAGCGCAGTAGTTCTACACGAAGGCAGTACCCTTATTGTCGTGTTAAATGCTCTACGCTTGTTAAGATATGGCACTCATCTTGATTAAAGAGATAAATGATGACCCAAACAACGCTTAAGCTGGAAGCCGGTGCCGGCCGCGGCGCTACTGCCTGATGAGGCAGACGATGATGTCAGGTAACCTGAACCCGAATGATCACTGGCGACATTTGAGTCCCCAAGCCTTACGAAAGCGGGCGCTGGCCGCCGGAATCCGGCCGGAACAACGAGTCATTACCTACTGCGGAGCCGGTATCGCGGCCCCCAGAGTTTATTTTCGCTGTACCTGGCCGGTTATCGAGACCTGGCGTTGTATGATGCTTCGTGGGAAGAATGGGGTGCCGACCCGACCCGTAGAATAGGGCGAGGCCTAACTTTGAACCGGTAGAACAGGCCCAAGATTGGAGCCAATTTATGCCCCAACATCTAACCGTTGTACCGCCCTTGCTCAGACACAAGGCTTACCAGGACCCCTCGGAATTTGTGCCGGAGAATTTGTTACGGGAGGCCAGGCGGCAAAAGAATCTTCCGGCAGGAACAATCCCGCCGGTGTGCATCCTTGATCCCGACGGGGATATTGTGAGCCAACTGGTCGTATCGGGCCGGGCCACACGCCATCCCTGCTGGGCCTGCTACCACACCGAACTTTATCAGTTTGATTACGGGGAGCTGGATTTTGGCATCATCGGCTGCGCGGTGGGTGCCTCATTTGCGGTGCTGGTGGCGGAAGAGTTGTTTGCGTCGGGCTGCCGGTTGCTAATTAGCATGACCTCTTCGGGCCAAATTCGACCCAAAGGCGAGCCGCCCTATTTTGTACTCATTGAAAGCGCTTTGCGCGATGAGGGCACCAGCTACCACTACCTGCCCCCATCTGATTATTCACATATCAATGAGACCTGGCTCGACCTGCTGAACGGAGTTTTCGACTCGCTGTCTGTGCCGGTCTATCGTGGTGCAACCTGGACCACCGATGCCCCCTTTCGTGAAACCGCCGCTGCCATTGAGCAAGCTCGCGCCGCCGGCATTTTGGCTGTTGAAATGGAAGCGGCGGCGCTCTATGCATTTGCCCAGGCCCGGCAAAAAGCCGTAATCTGCTTTGCCCACGTCACCAACCAAATGGGCAACATCGAGGGCGATTTTGAAAAGGGTCAAGATAACGGCAGCCGAGATGCTCTACAAGTGATTACGATTACGGCCCGCGCTTGGTTGCAGTCAAAGATTTGACCGATTTGTTCCCGTGCTCTCACAAAAACATGGTGGGTTTTCCTTCGACTTGCAGCCTTAATTGATCGACGTCCACCTTCCGAGAACTCGCGGGTTTAAATTGTGGTCGGGAATAAGGCCATCTCATCATTTTCTTATCGGGCCCGTTGTCATCGTTCGGCATACGCCTCAAATGGCTCGGCCGAGGCTACGCTCAAATGGCTCGGCCGAGGCTACGCTCAGAAACTTTTCCGGCCTTGCCACAAACTCATCGCGGCAGCCGCGAGCGCAAAAGTAGAAAACTTGCCCTTCATGCTCTGCCCGGGCCGGAGCTTCTTCCTTATCGACCGACATGCCGCAGACCGGGTCGACGGCCATTTCAATCATGTTTTTGAATTGACCATCTTCCAGCCACAGCACCCGGTCGGCCACATCTTTGATGCGCGGGTCGTGGCTGACAATTATAACACCTCGATTTTCCTCCTTGGCAATGTGGCGCAGGAGGCGCATAATTTCATGGCCGTGGTGACTGTCCAGGTTGGCGGTCGGCTCGTCGGCCAAAATGATGTCAGGCTCGTTGACCAGGGCCCGGGCAATGGCGACACGCTGCTTTTCGCCACCCGACAATTTTTCGGGCGGAAAGTGCAGCCGGTGGCCCAGCCCTAGCTGTTCCAGGATCGACCTGGCTCGCTGCCGCGCCTGCCGCCGAGACAGTCCGGCCAGTTGCGCCACTATGGCCACGTTATCAAGTACCGACAGAGCCGATAGCAGGTTGAAATCTTGGAAAATAAAACCGATATGGCGCAGCCGCACCTCCGGCAGGTGTCGTTCGTTCATTGTGCTAATTTCGTTGCTGCCAATGTGGATCCGTCCAGTGGATGGTTTCAGCAGCCCGCCCAGCATTGACAAAAGCGTAGTCTTGCCGCTGCCCGACGGCCCCATAATCAGCACTACCTCGCCCGGCGCAACGCTAAAGGACACATCCCGCACGGCCAATACTTCGGTTGAACCACTGCCAAAGCGCCGGGTGACGTTGTCGACGTTGATGATTAAATTCATAGCCCATCCTTTAATTTTATAGCCTTTCAGACAGTTGTATTCTATCAATTAAGACATCGACCGCCGAGGTATCTTTAAATTGCGCCGGTCTGCGGTCAACGGTCCCCGGTCGGCAAGGCAAGTGAAGTCCTGCGGAGTTCAAGTTGCCGTGCAAGGCCTAGCTAACCCTTGAAGACCTGGGCCGGGTCCAGCCGGGCCACCTGCCAGGTTGGAACCATGGCTGCGATGACGCCGATGAACAGTGAGGCCAAAAACACCCGCATCATGCTCTCACTGGTCAACGCCAGATTGAAACCCGCAATGAACTGGGGCAGTACCAACCCCATCAGCCAGACCAGGCCAATTGCCAGAGCAGCACCGATGACCAGGTTCAAAAATACCTGAAAGATAACCACACTGTACAAATGCCGGTTGTTGGCTCCAACCGCTTTGAGCACTGCATACTCTCGCCGTTTATTTAAGGTGCCGGTGTAAACCGTTAAGGCAGTCACTGCCAGACCGATAAGCAACCCCGAAGCGTTCATCAGATTGAGCACTTCCACACTCATATCCTTGATAATTTGTTTCTCCTCGCGGGAGAAGTCGGCCTGGGTTAAGGCCAGTACATCGTCGGGATTACGGCTGGTAATAGCCCCGGCTATTTCGGCCGGGTCGTAGCCCGGCTTTACCTTGAGTAGGGCGTAACTCACGGCTCCGTTGCCCCGCAGTTGTTGAAAATCTTCTAAACGAATAAAAGTTACGCTATTAATGATGTTGGTTAAGCCTCTGGTCAAACCGGCAATAGTGAAAGTTTCGCCAAAAATATCAATGGTATCGCCCAACTGCAAGGCCTGGCTGCGGGCTACGGCTTCGTCGATAATAACCTCATCCTCTTTTAAGCGTGTTGTACCGGCCACCAGATTTTGTGGCCCGCCCAGCCGTTCAGCCGGATCAAAGCCAATGATGTAAGATAACACATTGGCCCGGTCCGTCTGAATAACCGTAGTGGTGTATAAAATAGGACTGGCACTGGCCACGCCCTCGGCGTGAGAGGCAAGACGCAGGTCACGCCAGGTGATGGCTGAAGCCGCCATATGCATGTTCTTGACTCCTTCCTGAGCTACAAAAACATCGGCCCCGGATTGGATGATGTAGGCGGTCAGATCTTCTTCGGAACCTGCCAGTAAGGCATCTAGGGCCAGCATCAGCAGCAGAGCCAGAGCTACCCCGCCCACACCCATCAAAAATTGGGTTTTGCTTTGTGACAGATTACGCCAGGCTAAATAAAACATCGTCTCATCTCGCCTATTTTTTGAAGACAAGCGCCGGGTCCAGTTTACCCACATACCGGGCCGGAAGCAGCGCGGCTAACAGGCCCATCAGCAGACCCGTCAATAAGATGGTCAGGGTCGAGTCGGGCTGGAGGATGACCAGGAACTTGGGCGTAATAGCCATCACCCACCGCCCTACCAGCCAGGCTAGGCCAATACCCAGAGCCGCGCCGACCAACGCCGTAAACAACCCTTGCTGGGTGACAAGCCAGTACAGATGGCGATTCTTGGCCCCCACCGCCTTTAACACCCCGTACTCGCGGACGCGTTCAACTGTGGCCGTATAGATGATCATCCCCAAAATAGCCGTACCCACGGCAAAAGCGATGGCAACCATCATTTGTAAAGGAACGGCAAATATCTGTACCAACACGTCAAGGTCATTTTGCCTGACCACCGCGGCAGGCAAAATTTCGGCATCACGCAGTCGCCGACGCAGTCGGGTCTCAACGGTGACCGGGTCGGCCTCCGGTTCAAGGGTTAGCAGCAAAAAGCTGGTGCTATCGGGAGCCAGCAGGAGCCGTTCGGCGGCTCGTTTCTCGATAAAAAAGAAGCTGGCCATCCAGGAGGTGGTGCCATCGCTTAAGCCGACCACGGTAAACTCCTCATCCAAAATCTCAATGGTATCGTTCAGGCCAAAGCCGTGCTTTTCAGCCATGACCCAATCCAGCACGACCTCATCATCATCTTGCGGTAGGCGGCCAGCCCTGAGCATCCAAGGACCACCGCCCGCCTCGGGGTCGTAGCCGACCATATAGGCCACCACTTTTTTATCGTGAATGTCCAGAATGACAAATTGGGAAACAATGGGGATGAGCCGGTCTACGCCGGGCACGCCCCGGGCTAAATCCTCGGCATTGGCCGGCAGCAGCGAGGTGGCGCTGAGCAAATTAGTGACGCCCTCCTGAGCTACAATCAGGTCGGCAGGGGTGTTATCCAGGTAGGCGGTCACCTGCACGTAAATGCCGGCCAGAAAGCCGTTGAGCAGCACAATCAGCATCATGGCCAGAGCCACGCCCCCGATGCTGAGGCAAAATCGAAATTTTTGTTGGAAAAGGTTGCGGAAGGCCAGGTAGGTCATCTCAAGATTAAGTAAATTGGATGCGGCGCAAAAGCTGAGCGTTGATCGCCACGATAATCGTGCTAATTGACATAAACAAGGCTCCGACCGCCGGCGACAGCAAAATACCAATGGGCGCCAGTACCCCGGCGGCCAACGGCAGCGCAATCACATTGTAGCCGGTAGCCCAGATTAAATTTTGGATCATCTTGCCGTAACTGGCCCGGCTCAGTTCGATGATTTTAACCACGTCCAGGGGATTGCTCTGCACCAGAATGATTCCGGCCGACTCCACCGCGACATCGGTGCCGCTGCCGATGGCGATGCCGATATCGGCCCGGGTCAAGGCTGGGGCGTCGTTTACGCCGTCGCCAACCATCGCCACGGTTTTGTTTTGCCGTTGTAATTCGGCGACCTTTTTGTCTTTGTCTTCCGGCAGCACTTCGGCAAAATAGGTGTCAATCCCCAATTCCTCAGCCACGGCTTTGGCTACGGCCCGGCTGTCGCCGGTCAGCATGGCGACCTCAAGGCCCAAGTCGTGCAGCCGTTGGATGGCCTGCTTGCTCTCGAGCCGGATGACGTCGGCCAGGGCAAAGGCGGCAACGGGTTGGTCGTCTTCAATCAAATAGACAACAGCCTGTCCTTTCCGGCCGGCCTCCTCGGCAAAGTGGGCAAGATTGGTTGGCAGTTCGACATCCAGTTTTTTCAACAAGTTTGGCCCGCCAACATACACCGTTTGACCATTATGTGCCGCCTGCACGCCATGCCCTTTGATGGCCTCAAAATCGCTCACCTTGGGCAGCGACAATCCTTTTTCTTTGGCCGCCTGGCGGATGCCTTTGGCAATCATGTGCTCCGAGTCACCTTCAATGGCCGCGGTCAAAGCCAGCATTTGCTCCTGATTACGACCGTCTGCAACGGCGATGGCGACCACACCTTGCTCACCTTTGGTCAGCGTGCCGGTCTTATCGAAGATAATCGTATCAAGATTGCGGGCCGACTCCAGGGCCAGCCGGTCACGCACCAGAATGCCGTTTCGGGCCGAGAGTGAGGTTGAGATGGCGACCACCAGTGGGATGGCCAGCCCCAGCGCGTGGGGACAAGCGATGACCAGCACGGTCACGACTCGTTTTAACACTTCCAGATCAAAACCCACGGCAATGGTCCAGGCAATGGCGGTTAATACAGCCACCCCAATAGCCAGATAAAAGAGCCAGGCCGCGGCTTTGTCGGCCAGCAGCTGGGTGCGCGATTTGCTCTTCTGCGCTTCATCAACCAGCCGCATAATGCCGGCCAGCGCGGTGTCATCGCCAATGGCCATGACCCGCAGGCGCAGGCTGCCGTCGCCGTTAACGGTTCCGGCGATAACCTTGTCCCCTGCCGATTTTTTAACCGGCTTCGACTCACCGGTAATCATTGCTTCGTTCACGTCCGATTGCCCTTCGATGATTTCGCCATCGGCAGGAACGCTGCCTCCGGGCCTGACCAGGACTTTGTCGCCGGCCGCCAACTCGGTCACTTTGACTTCTTGGGTGCTGCCGTCGTCGGCGATGCGTTCGGCAGTGTCGGGCATCAGCTTAGCCAGTTCGTCCAATGCACCGGAGGCCTGACGCACGCTGCGCATCTCCAGCCAATGGCCCAGCAGCATTACGTCGATCAAGGTGACCAGCTCCCAAAAAAAGCTGTCTCCCAGCGGAACAAATAAAGTGGCAACACTGTAGATAAAGGCTACACTGATGGCCAGGGAGATCAGGGTCATCATTCCCGGTGTTCGATTCTGCACTTCCGGCACGGCCATCTGCAGAAACGGCACGCCGCCGTAAAGAAATATGAAAATGGCAAACAGCGGGGCAATCCATTGACTGCCCGGGAAGGCCGGCATTGAGAAATTGAGCCACTCTTGTAAGGCCGGGCTGTAGAGCAAGACCGGTATAGAGAGCACGAGCGAGACCCAGAAGCGGTTGCGGAACATAATTTCGTGCCCGCTGTGGTCAACATGGTGACCGGGCTGATGCTTAGTGCTGTTATCTTTATGTCGTTGGTGACTATCACCAGCTGTTTGATGGCTATCGTGATGTTCCATTGTATGAGAGTGTGTCATTGTTCGTTCCTTTCTCAGGGAACCCCGCCCAAGAGGGGCTGATATTGGGCTCATAATTCGGAGAATTGGACAACTTCAATGTCCGGATATTGTCTGAGGGCCGGCCGAATATGATGGCAGTGCCGTACGTTGACCACCACCAACACCCGGCGTCCCGGATCACGGCGGGCCAGATGTAAGACCTGTTGGGCCAGGTGATGGCGATGCGCCTGCCACTCTTTTTCAGCCTGCCCTTCACCCAGCCGGGCGATCAGGTGGTAAATCACGTTGGCTAAATCGTGCCGCCAGCCCTGGTTGACC
>JBFGLD010000161.1:0-8899 GCA_041576335.1 Anaerolineae bacterium
GGGGGCGGGGCACTGGCGGTGATCTTAATTTCAGTCTTCTTAAATCGAAAACTCAAGGGTCTATAGGACAATGATAGGAATTGTAATTGTTTCGCACAGCCATTTGCTGGCCAAAGGCTTACACCAGATGGCTGTTCAAATGTCACGGAACCTGGTCAATATTGCGGCGGCCGGGGGCGTTGATGACAGTACGATCGGTACCAGCACAGAACGAATAAATGGGGCTATTGAGGCAGTGTACTCACCGGACGGCGTTTTGATTTTGTTTGACCTGGGTAGTGCCCTGTTAAGTACTCAAATGGCCATTGAGATGCTGCCTCAAGAAAGACAAATAAAGGTCAAATTATGTGACGCGCCCCTGGTTGAGGGTGTTATTGCCGCAGCGATTGAGGCTTCGCTGGGGCATAGTTTGGAAGAAGTATGCCGAGCTGCTGAGGCAACTCGGGCCATGGAAAAAAACCAAGTCGATGAATTCTGAGCATTATTTGCTTGCAGCGTAATCATAAGTATGGCCTGTACGACCATAGTTGTTTCACCGAGCCGGTGAGAATGGGTAGAATCAATATTCTGGACGGTAAATATGGCTCTATCAGACGATAAACGGGCCCTGCTGGCTAAGGTAGCCACTCTATACTACGAAGAAAATCTAACTCAGGCAGATATTGCCCGGCGTCTAAATATATCGCGCCCCCAGGTTTCACGCTTGTTGGCGGAAAGCCGGCAAGAAGGTGTGGTGGAAATAATCATTCATCAACCCGTTAATCGACACGCCTCGCTTAAGCAAGATTTGCTGCATCGGTTTTGTTTGAAAAACGTTCAAATCGTATCCTTAAACCAGGTCGGCTACGCTCAAATGGTGGAAAAGTTAGGTGTTTTGGCCGCGCGTCACTTGGAAGAGTACTTACAAGATGGTATGATCCTGGGCATATCGTGGAATACGGGGGTGTACCAAGTCGTCAATGCCCTGCAAGCTGCCGGCAAAAAGAAGGTAACCGTTGTGCAACTGACCGGAGCGGTAGGGGCGGCTAACCCCCTGATTGACGGACCGGATTTGACGCGTTGGTTAGCCCAAACGCTGGGCGGACAATATAAATATTTACCCGCGCCATTACTGGTAGATAATCCGACTACGCGCCAAGCCTTGTTGCAGGACCGTTCGATTCGTGATTCGATGATGCTCATGGAGCAAATGAATACAGCCTTGATTGGTATCGGCAGCCTGTCGCCCGCACTGTCGAGCCTGTTGCTAACCGGTCACGTTTCCGAACAGGAACTGCGAGAAATAATTCGCCAGGGTGGCGTGGGGGATATTTGTTGTTATCACTTTGATCTGCACGGTAAAATCTTGCCGCTTGAGCTGCACCAGCGTCTTATCGCGGTTAGCCTGGAAACCCTAAGAAAAACGCCTTATGTCATTGGTGTGGGTGGTGGTATCGACAAAGCCTCAGCCGTTCTCGGCGCTTTGCGCCTGGGCGTGGTCGATTGTTTGATCACAGAAGAGATAGCCGCCCGAGCCGTACTAAAAATGTCGTCGTAGTTATCACGATCTGGCGGTTACCGCCCAACTTCAAAAAACCTGAGGCCTTTTTGGCCGCAGCACGTCGGCTTAGCATTTTGCGGTCTAAGCCTGACATGGTTAACAGCAAGCCCACATTATACTGAGAGGACAAAGCATGATCGGCATCGTTGTTGTTTCGCACAGTGCCAAACTTGCCGAAGGCGTAGCTGAATTGGTTGAGCAAATGACCCAGGGCCAGGTACCGCTTGCTGTGGCAGGTGGAATTGATGATCCGGAGAATCCCATTGGAACCGATGCGTTTCAGGTTCAACAAGCCATCGAATCTGTCTACAGTGACGATGGGGTGGTTGTATTGATGGACCTGGGGAGTGCTCTGTTGAGTGCTGAAATGGCCTTGGAGTTTTTAACTGAGAAGCAGCAGGCCAACGTTTTTCTGTGTGAAGCTCCGCTGGTGGAGGGAACGCTTGCTGCGGCCGTCCAGGTGATGGCCAGTAATAATCTCACGCAGGTCTTGTCTGAGGCACGAGGCGCGTTGGCGGCGAAGATAGCTCAACTCCAGGACATTGTGCCCGATTTAACTGCCGATTCATCGCCTACGGGCCAGAGCCTGGCCCCAACTCACGAATTGCGCTTGGTCGTGCGCAACGCGCACGGTCTCCATGCCCGTCCTGCCGCGCAGTTTGTAGGAACAGCGGCTCGGTTTCAAGCTGAAGTTACAGTAGGAAATGCAAGTATAGGCTCCAAGCCCGTCAACGCCAAAAGCATAAACCAAATTGCCACGTTAGGTGTTCGCCAGGGGCACGAGATTGCTGTAGCGGCCCAGGGACCGGATGCCGCCGAAGCTTTGGCTGCCCTGGAAGCACTGGTCAAGGCCAATTTTGGTGAACCTGAAGTGTCTGCTGCGCAGATTCCATCATCCCGACGTCCGGTGTCTCCGCAGACGACCGAGGCAGCCCCCACCACAGCTGATAAGAGACTAGTTGGTATTTCCGCTTCGCCAGGTATTGCGATTGGACCGATGATCTTATATCAGCGAGCTCCCGTTAAAGTATCAGAGCAGCAAATCAGCGATCCGGCGGCGGAATGGGCACGGTTGCAGCAAGCGATTCAACAAGCGCAGCGGGAAATTCGGGCTTTACACGAACAGGCTGCAAGCCAAGTTGGCGACTACGAGGCGTCCATTTTCGAAGCCCACCTGCTATTTTTGGCCGATCCGGCGCTCGTCGAAGCCACTCGACAGCGTATTTTTGAAAAAACTATCAACGCCGAAGCTGCCTGGCAGGCGATCGTTAATGATACGGTAGCTACGTATCACGGGCTAGAAGATAGCTACTTGCAAGCTCGGGCTGCTGATGTGGCCGATGTAGGACAACGGGTATTAAGGTTACTAACGGGGGCTGCGCCGGCACCCATGGCGTTAACTGAGCCGGCGATCTTGGCGGCTATTGATTTAACCCCATCTGATACGGCTCAATTGGATCCTAGCAAGGTATTAGGTATCTGTACTGAGCGCGGCAGCGCCACCGCTCATAGTGCTATTTTAGCCCGAGCCTTAGGAATTCCAGCCGTGGTCGGCGTTGGCCCGGATCTGTTGAGCCTGCCCGACGGAACCCTGTTGGCCTTGAATGGACAAACGGGATGGATTTGGATATCGCCAGACCGGGCTAAATTGGCCGAATTGCAGACCAAACGGGATGATTGGCTGGCTGTGCAGAAAGCTGCACGAGCGGCGGGTCAGCAGCCGGCCACGACCCGCGATGGACAGCGGGTGGAAGTGGTGGCCAACATCGGTGGCATTGCCGACGTACAAGGTGCTTTGGATAATGGCGCTGAAGGCGTAGGCTTATTGCGTACCGAATTCCTCTTTTTGAACCGGGGAACTGCCCCGACCGAAGAGGAACAATGCACCGCCTACAGCGCTATAGCCCAGAAATTGGGCCAACAGCCTCTTATCATCCGCACGTTGGATATCGGCGGTGACAAGCCGCTGCCGTACCTTAATTTGGGATATGAAGCCAATCCATTTCTGGGTTGGCGCGGGATCCGCTTTTGTTTGGACCGGCCGGAAATTCTAAGAACGCAGCTGCGGGCTATCTTGCGCGCCAGTCCCGGACACCGGATCAAGGTCATGTTCCCTCTCATTTCTTCGCTGGCCGAGCTGAGAGCTGCCAAAAACATTCTGGCTGAGGTTCAAAACGGACTGCGGCTGGCCGGCGTTCCCTTTGACGAGTCGATGGAAGTGGGTTTGATGATCGAAGTGCCCTCAGCCGTGACAATTGCCGACCAGTTGGCCTCCAACGTGGATTTCTTTAGCATCGGTACCAACGACTTGAGCCAATACGCCACCGCTGCCGACCGAACGAACGAACGCGTTGCCGATTTGGCTGATACGTTTCAGCCGGCGATTCTGCGATTGATCCGGCAGACGATTGAAGCCGGCCACGCCGCCGGAATTTGGGTGGGTCTGTGCGGTGAGTTTGCCGCCGATCCCCTGGCGGTACCCATCCTGCTGGGATTGGGTCTCGATGAGTTTAGTATGAGCGCGCCGGCCATTCCTTCCGTAAAACAGACTATGGCCCGGTTAACGTTAGATAAGTCCAGGGCTATTGCCGCCGCTGTGCTCGAGCTCGATTCAGCTGAAGCCGTGCGGCGTTACGTACAGGAAAATATTTCTTAGCCTTAACTCTTTGCGCCGGATTGTTACTCGCCCGGCGAAACGTAATAGACCCCCGGCTGGTTGGCGTAATCGAGCCAATAATTCAACTCGCTGTCGATGGCCTGAACGCGAGGGATGTGGTAAGGGTCGAACTCAGGTGAGTGAGGTGAGGCGACCAGGCCGCCGCTGACTTCGACAACGGCTCTGTACCGGTACAGTCTATCCTCATACAAGCCGCCGACCAGCAGTCGTTCGTCCTTTGGGTACAGCCCAAAGGGCAGGGCCAGCGAAACGACCTCATATCCCGGCAGCAGCTCCTCTTCCAGGCGGGCCTGGCTCAGGGCCAACTGCCGCTTAACTTCCTGCGGTGAGCTGTTGGCCAGGTTAGCGTGGCTGATAGTGTGACTACCAATTTCCATACCCCAGTTGACCAACATTTGCAGCTTCTTTTTAGCCAACTCAGGCTGGCCAAAGAGGATACGTTCCGGCACGTTCACGTCTTGCAGTACAAAAAAGGTGGCCCGCAGCGGCCAATCGGCAGGGTGAGCTTGGTGAAAATCAAGGAGAATCCCCACCGCCGAGTCGGGATCGATAGTACCGTCGGCTAAAATGCGAAACTGTCCCAGCGAGGAGTCATCAAAGGTTAACACCACGGGGCGCTTGCCTGCCGGAACCATGGTCAGGTCGCGGTCAACCAGGTTGCGTAGGTTAATGGGGTAATAGCCCTGAGCCCACAGCCGCTCCAGGTCGGCCCGGAAATTTGCCGGCGTACGCTGCCACCGATCTTCCGGCTCGCCGATGAGGTGATATTCCAGCACCAACAGCTTACCGTCCGGATTGGGTCGGTAGCTTGGGTGGGCCGAGATGAGCGCTTCGGGCGTGAATTTCACGCGGGGATCCCACAAGATCCAGCCTCGACCCCCCGCCTGTCGGGCCCCTTCCATTTGCAGGCGGATCTCCTGCGGGGTATAGGTGCGTCCATCAAAGGCGTAGTCAGGAAAATCTTGGATCCAGGGACGCACGACCAAATCGGGGTTAGCCTTTTTGACCCGCTCGACCGCCTGAACCGTGCTTTTATGGACGATGTCGAATGGAAAAGCGATAGCGTTTTGATATTCCGGCAAGCCGGGCAGGCCATGGGCAAAGGTCGAGGGATAAAGCATCGGTGACAGGACATCCAGGAAGGGAGCGAGCCGTTCAATTTTCTGCCCGATGCCCATATCATCGCTGCGCCAGGCGGTGTAACCAAACACGTCGGCCGCAACCTTGACGTTGTAGGGAGCAAGGGCCTGACGGGCTCTGGCCAGAAAGCCGGTGATGGCGGCCAGCCGATCCTCCTCGGTGTTGGCTATGGCGAAGGTGGCCCGGCTGATCGCCCCGTCGGTGGGGAAGCGGACGTAGTCGAATTGGATTTCGTCGAAACCCAATTGAGCTGCTTCAACAGCCAGAGCGATGTTGTAATCCCACACGTCTTCCTGCGACGGATCGACCCAGCCCAACTTTTCCCGGTCGCGCCAGATCTGCCCGGTGGCCGAGTCGATTACGGCCCACTCCGGGTGGGCCGTTGCCAGCGGATCGTCTTTGAAAACTACAATCCGGGCTATGGTATAGATGTTCCGCGCTTCGAACCATTTCATCCAGACAGCCCAATCGGTTATCATCGGGCGGCTGCCCGTGCCAATGTCAAGGGCCGTCCGGACCGTACTGGTGTAGGGTATTAACCCGAAATCTCCTTTTACATCCATGACAATTGCGTTCAGCTCAGTCGTTTCCAGAAGCTCCTGAACGCGGGCCCGGTGGCGTTTCGATCCCAGCCCATAATAGGTTATATAAAGCCCCTTGATATAGTCGTTTGGCCGGGTTTTGGGGGTGATGGCTAGGGTGGGCGTGATGACCGGCGACTGCTGATCGCTGGTCGGTGCCTCGTTACCCGTATGATCCCGGGGTGGGGGGCTGGCCAGGGAAGGCAGGGCCGTACCTAGCGCCCACAACCACGTTATAATGGTGATGATGATGAGTTTTCGTCTTCGTTGGATCACTGGTTGTCACCGCTCCGCTTATGTGTGATGTTAAGACCACTGCCGGGTCACTGTCATATCTTACGACAAAACCCGCTCCAACCTTCACCATGTTTTTCCGACGCTTAGCCCACGCCAATCCTGCTCCCGCTCGTCCTGGTGAATTGGGGGAATAAGTCGACACGACGAGCCGGCCAGGCGGTGTAGGGGCCGGTTTAAGGGCCGGGTACTGCAGCTGCGGTTAAAGCACCCAGGCGCTGCACCAATTTTTCATTATACGAGAAACCGCTATAATGAGATCAAGATTTAAGTGCACTTCATGCGTGGGATAACGTGAACATCCTTGTCTTTGGGGCCGGGGCTGTCGGCTCTTTTGTAGGGGGGCATCTGGCAGCTAGCGGCCACGGCGTTACTCTGTTGGGCCGTCCCCCCTCGATGCAAAAAATTGCCGGCGATGGTCTCACAATTTTTTGGCCTGATCGTCCGCCCGTAACCTCTTCTCCAAAGACGGCGACCTCGCTTGATAAATTATCGGCCCGGTATGATTTGATTCTACTGACCGTCAAATCACCTGCGACACCCACAGCTTTGGCTCAATTGGCCGGCCATCGATCCCTTTTGGACAACGCTTATATCGTTTCTTTGCAAAACGGCCTCGGCAACGAGGAGCAGATTGCCGCCGCTTTTGGCCCCGCGAAATGCATCGCCGGAACGATCACGATTCCTATTGAAATGTTGGAGCCGGGTCGGCTCGAGGTGAGCAGGGCGAAGGGCGGTTTGGGATTGGCTCCCCTTGATCCGTCACAACCCGTCAAGCTGTTAGCCAGTGCCCTAAATCAGGCGGGGCTAAGGACGCTGATTTATGCGGATTATCAAGCGATGAAATGGTCGAAGCTACTTCTAAATATTGTTAACAATGCCACCTCTGCCATTTTAGATCAACCGCCTGCTCATATTATAGCGCACGATGGCCTGTTTAATTTAGAAATTGGAGCCCTGCAGGAGGGAGTAAAGGTGATGAAAGCGCGTGGTATCCAGGCTGTCGAACTGCCAGGTTACCGGGTTAACTGGCTGGCCAGACTTGTGACGGCATGGTGGCTGCCGCTCGCTGCCAAGCGGGCTATTCTTCGCCCGTTTATGCAGAGTGGACGCGGCACCAAAATGCCTTCTCTCCATCTTGACCTGGCTTCGGGGCGCTCGACCTCAGAGATTAGGGCGCTCAATGGCGCCATCGTCCAGGCAGGCCAGCAGATCGGTATCGCCACGCCCATCAATCAAACCTTGACCACGCTTTTAACGGATTTGGTATCAGGGAAAGCAAAAAGAACTGAATACCGCAATCAACCGCAAAAATTAATCAGCGCGGTGCAGCATAGAAAGTCAATTCGGTAATTTCTACTTAGGCGTCTCCCTTAAAATCCGTACGTTTTACCCTTTTCGGGCAATGTCGCTAGTTATATACTGGTACCAAACTAACCAGCCCCGATTTGCCAATGCGGGAAACGCTCGACTCTTCGTTTGCGATAGGGCAAAGCTGATTTCCTGCGTCATTGCTTTAAACATCCCGAACTCTGTGGTCGAAACCGTAGCGCTCTTTTAGAGGTCTGCGGTCCTCAAGTGGCTGCGGAACAGGTTTGTTTATGAGCGACACAAAAAACCAATCTTTAGAGGTTAGCCACGTTGGACAACGAAGTACGACTCCCAAGTGGTCAAGCACATAGAATATTAATTGTTGATGACGTGCCCTTCAAGCTTGGCTTTTTGATCGCATATCTGAGCCAAGCCGGATTCGAAGTGTTGGTCGCCAGAGATGGCCAAACGGCTATCCGCGAAGCAAAACAGGCCCAGCCGGACATCATTTTGCTCGACGTACTTATGCCCAATATGGACGGGTTTGAAACTTGCCGCTTTCTGAAAAATGACCGGGCCACCAAGGAAATTCCGGTTATTTTTATGACGGCCGTTTCCGGAGTCGGTAGTAAAGTAGAGGGGTTTGGCCTAGGAGCGGTGGACTACGTAACCAAGCCTATCGATCCGCAAGAAGTTTTGGCTCGGATTATGACCCACGTGACGCTCCGGGGCTTACAGAAAAATTTACAGAACGAGATTACTGAGCACAAAAAAACGGAAGCGAAGCTACGAGAATATGCGGCTATTCTCCAGGCGCGCAATGATGAGCTAGATGCCTTTGCCCATACCGTAGCCCATAACCTCAAGAACCCATTGGGAGCCCTGGCCAGTTTAGCTGAGGTCATGCAGTTTGAACATACCTCGATGACAAATGAGGAGCTGGACGACTGTCTGAAACTGCTATGGCGAGGGGGGCATAAGGCGATCAACATTATTGACGAATTGTTGCTGTTGGCAAGTGTGCGTAAGCAAGATATAACGCCCGTACCTTTGAACATGGCCGAGATTATTGGCGACAGCCAACAGCGGCTCGCCGATCTCATTAAGCAAAGCAAAACCAGGCTTGTTTTACCAAACGACTGGCCTATGGCCTTAGGTTATGCACCCTGGATAGAAGAAGTATGGGTCAACTATCTTAGTAACGCCATCAAGTACGGGGGTTGTCCACCCTACGTGGAATTAGGTGCCACCGTGCAGGAGGATAACCAGGTCCGTTTTTGGATAAGAGACAATGGCCCGGGACTGACTCCAACAGAGCAAGACCAGTTATTTGTCCCCTTTTCACGGCTGGGGAAA